>DASUQY010000174.1:0-2658 GCA_036280315.1 Actinomycetota bacterium | reverse complement strand
GAGGCCGGTGGCGCCCGCTCTCGAGACGAGGTCGTCGACACGCGCGAGCGTCGGCGCGGGATCGCGCGAACCGTCCTGGTCGTCGACGCGACGGAGCACGCCGAGGACCGACCGGAGCTCGATGAGCGCGTCCTTGCTCGCCTGCTTGATCGCCGTGAGCGCCGGGCGTGCTTGCTCCGGGCGTTCGTCCAACAGGTGCAGCGCCACGCCCGCCTGCACGTTGATCATCGAGATGTTGTGGGCCAGCACGTCGTGGAGCTCCCGGGCGATCCGCAAACGCTCCTCCGTCGCCCGACGAAGCGCTTCCTCCTCGCGAGTTCGAGCCGTCTCGCTCGATCGCTCCCGCCGGATCCGGACGAGCTCGGCGGCCCCTGTGATCACCAGGAGCCACGCGACGAACAGGAACAGCTCGCCGGCATCGGGTGCCGGCTCGTCCGTGACGATCACGGGTACGAACGTCTCGGCGACGAACCCCGTCGCGAGCACGACCCATGCGGCGACGCGGCGTCCCCGCAGCACCGCGGAGAAGAACGCGATGAGCGGCGACAGAAAGATCGGTCCTCGCGGGTAGTCCAGTAGGAGGTAGGCGAGCACGATCGAGTGCGTCGCCGTGAGGACCGCGATGGGGTAGCGGCGTCGCCACAGGAGTGGCACCGCCGACGCGACCACGAGCGCGATCGCCAGCGCGTCGACATCGGCTCGGTCGGTCTGTTCGTGCGCGGCGCCGAAGGTGCCGACGATCTGGAACGCGACCAGGGCCACCGCAAGGACGGCCTGCCTCGGCTCGGCAAACAGCCTTCGGATCGGGTCCACGACGGAACCGTAGGCGCCGGCCGGCGCCACGTCATCGCCCTCGCGGCGCGAGCGCGGCTACTCCCTCCGGTGTACGAGGGGAGCATTCCGTGGGCGTATTACGCTCCGCTCCATGCGAGCGGTCGTGTTGTCGTCCGGGGACGAACCGCCGCGCGTGACCGACGTTCGCCTCGACCCGCCCAAGGCGGGAGAGGTGCGGGTCCGCGTCGGCGCCGCAGGTGTCTGTCACAGCGACCTGCACGTCCGCAAGCTCGAATGGGACGTCCCGCTGCCGCTCGTGATGGGGCACGAGGGCTCCGGTGTGGTTTCGGAGCTCGGCCCGGGCGTCACATCGCTCTCCGCCGGAGATCACGTCATCCTTTCCTGGGAACCGGCCTGCGGCCGTTGCCGTGCGTGCCTGGCCGGCCGGCCTTCCCAATGCGAGGTCTGTGCCGGCGTCGTCTGGCCGAAGGGCGTCCTGTACGACGGCACGACCCGGTTCCGGATCGGCGATCGCAGGGCGCACCACTACATCGGGGTCTCGTCGTTCTCCGAGGAGACGGTGGTACCCGAGTCCGGCGCGATTCGCGTCGCGACGGATGTTCCGCTCGACGCGGCCGCGCTGATGGGCTGCTGCGTGCCGACGGGCGTGGGCGCCGTGCTGTGGACGGCTCGGATGCCGCCCGGTTCGACCGCGGTCGTGATCGGCTGCGGTGCCGTCGGCCTGTGCGCCGTGCAAGGAGCGGTTCTCGGCGCCGCGTCGAGGATCGTCGCGGTGGATCTATTGCCCCATAAGCTCGATGCGGCAAAGACGTTCGGGGCGACGGACGTGGTCGACGCGTCCGCGATGGACGCCGTCGCGGCCGTTCGGGAGATCACCGGTGGGGGAGCGGACTTCGTGTTCGACTGCATCGGTCTCGTCTCGACCGCCGAGCAGTCCATCGCGATGCTCTCGCTCGGCGGGACCGCGGTGATCGTCGGCCTCGCGCCGACCGGCGCGATGGCGCGGTTCGAACCGCGCGCGCTCGCCGAGGCCGAACAGCGCATCGTGGGCTCGAACTACGGCAGCGTCCGTCCCGCTCTCGACTTCCCGTTCCTCGTCGACCTGTACCGGTCGGGGCGCCTCAAGGTCGACGAGCTCATCACGACGAGGCGGCCGCTCGAGGAAGTTGAGCAGGCGTTCGACGACATGATCGCGGGCAGGGTCGTCCGCACGGTTCTCGATCCCTCGCTCTGACCGAACGGGGCTACACCGAGACGTTGGCTCCCGTCGCGAGGACGTCGAACGACGACACGATGTCCTCGATCTGTGGAAGGACGGTGACGGGATCCGAACGGCGCGGCACGAGGATCGAGATCGCGTAGTTCTTCGAATCTCCTCGCACGGTGATGGCGAGGAAGCGCACGCGCCGGTCCGCATCGTCGATCGCCGTGCCGCTCACGAGGAGCGAGCTGGACCCGTCGATCTTCTCGCGCGTCATCCCGATCACGTCCCGATTGGACGTGACATTCGAAAGGGAATCGATCGACCGGCTGGCCGCCTTTTCCAGATCGCCCGACGGTCCGACACCGAACAACACGCGGATACGACCGCTCGGGTTCTCGAGTGACGTGACCCGTGCGTTTTCACGCACCGTCCAGCTCGTCGGATACGCGAATCCATAGTCGTGCGCCCCGTTGACGTACTCCGACACATCGAGTGCCGGCCGGGGATCGGGACGATCAGGCGTCGGTCCGGCGAAAGACGGCGGTCCCCGCATACGTAGTGCGGACTCGCGTGCGGTGTCCTCCATCAGGATGGCCACGGTTGCCACTGTGACCAGCACGATGCCCACCATGATCAGCGCAACTGCGTACGCCTGTTCC
>DASUQY010000173.1:0-3604 GCA_036280315.1 Actinomycetota bacterium | reverse complement strand
AAGAACGCCGAGGAGCAGGTGGCGTTCCTCGCGTACCACGACAAGCTGACCGGCCTTCCGAACCGCGTGTTGTTCGAGGAGATGCTCGAGGCGTCACTCGCCCGCGCCCGCCGGCACGAGCTCGGCGTCGGCGTGCTGTACCTCGATCTCGACAATTTCAAGCTCGTGAATGACTCGTTGGGACACCACGCGGGCGACGCGCTCCTCCGGCAGCTCGCCGAGAGACTGCGCGGGTGCACGCGTGAGACCGACCTCGTCGCTCGGCAGGGCGGCGACGAGTTCCTGTTGCTGCTCGCGGACCTCGAGCGCGGGCCGTCGGCGACGACCGAGATCGACGCCGAGGTGGTCGCCGCGGAATCGGTCGCGGTCCGCGTGCGCGAGGCGCTGCAGCGGCCGTTCGACCTCGACGGAACGTTGTTCTACGCGACGGGGAGCGTCGGGATCAGCCTGTACCCGCGCGACGGCACCGACCCCACGACGCTGATGATGAACGCGGACGCCGCGATGTACCAGGCGAAGCGGACGGGACCGGGCACGTACGTGGTGTTCACGCGCGGCGACGAGGATCGCGTAGGCAAGCTCTCGTTCACGACTCGGCTCCGACGCGCCGTCGAGCACGAGGACTGGGTGCTTCACTTCCAGCCGGTCGTCGACCTCGCGTCCGGGAAGGTCACCGGCGCCGAGGCGCTCGTTCGCTGGCACGAGCCCAACGGTGGGCTCGTTCCGCCGGGTCAGTTCATCCCTCTCGCCGAGGAGCTCGGACTGATCGAGGCCATCGGCGACTGGGTCATGGGCGATCTCGTCCGCCAACAGGCCGAGTGGCAGTCCCTGGGGATCGAGCTCACGGTGGGGTTCAACCTGTCGCCACGCGAGCTGTGGTCGACTCGCCTCCCCGAGCGGATCCTCGGAAAGCTCAAGAGGGGCGGCGTCGATCCCACCACCGTCGTCGTGGAGATCACGGAGTCGACTGCCATGACGGATCCCGATCGCACGCAGCGGATCCTGTCCGAGATGCACGCATGGGGACTGAAGCTCGCGATCGACGACTTCGGGACCGGCTACTCGTCGCTGTCGCGGCTGAAGCACCTGCCGGTCGACATCCTGAAGATCGACCGGTCGTTCGTCTCCCGCGTCGACGAGGACATCGACAACGCGAGCATGGTCCGCGCGATGATCGACCTCGCGCAGAACCTCGGCATGACCCCGCTGGCCGAGGGGATCGAGACCCAGGGTGAAGTCGAGTTCCTCGTCGAGCACGGGTGTCCGCTCGGACAGGGTTTCCGCCTGGGGCGCCCGATGCCGGCATCCGAGATCCCCGCGTTCATCGCGACCAACCGATAGCCCTGCTCGACCGGCGGGCTCGATACCATCCGCGCGTGCCACGCGCGTTCGACTTGTGGGGAGCCCCGTTCGACGGCGGCGCGACGCTTGGGTGGCCCGGCGCGCGGTACGCGCCGCCACGGATCCGCGAATCGCTCGAGTGGATGTGGATGCGCGTGCAGGACGGACGCATCTACGACGTGGACGGCGAGCGTTTCGTCGACGTGCCGGAGGAGCTCGTCGTCGACCGCGGTGACGTCGCCGTGGTCCCCCACGACCTGATCGCAACGATCGATGCGTGTTCGAACGCCGTCGCGTCGAGCGTTCGAGCCGGGCGCGTGCCGATCGTCATCGGCGGCGAGGACTCTCTCTTCTATCCGGTCGTGCGCGGCGTGCACGACGCCGTCGAGGGCTCGGTCGCCGTGATCCATTTCGACGCGCACTTCGACCTGATGGACGAGAGTCCCCGACAGGGGCGGTTCAGCCACTCGAGCGGGATGCGTCGGAGCCTCGAGCTCGACCGCGTCGACCCGGCCGCCTCGATCCAGGTCGGCGTGCGGCACTTCAACTACCCGCGGTCGCGCGAGTTCGCCGTGGCCGAGGGGCTCGAGCAGATGACGGCCCGACGGTTCCACGAGCTCGGCGCTGCGGCCGTCGCAGCTCACATCCTTGAACGCGTCCGCGCGGCGGACCACGTCGTGTGGTCGTTCGACATCGACACGATCGATCCTGCGCACGCTCCCGGTGCCGGCGCGCACGAACCCGGTGGCCTCACCACCGCCCAGGCGATCGAGTCCGTTCGACTGCTCGCGCCGCGCTGCGATGCGTTCGCCGTTACCGAGGTGAACCCGATGATGGACCTCGGCGACATGACTAGCACGTTGGCCGCGTACCTCGTGTTCCACTTCGTCATCGCCGCCGCAGCGTCCTGACCTGCACGGAACCCGCGTGATCGCCCGGTAGCATCTTCTTCGAGATGCGCAGGTACGAAGCGTCCGAGATCGAACCGAAGTGGGTCGAACGCTGGGAGTCGGAGGGCCTGTACCGGGCCTCGGACGACCCTGCCGATCCGCGGCCGCGGTTCTACGCGCTCGACATGTTTCCCTACCCCTCGGGCGACCTCCACATGGGCCACGCCGAGGCGTTCAGCGGGGGGGACACGATCGCGCGGTACCGATGGATGCAGGGGAACAATGTCCTGCATCCAATCGGGTGGGACTCGTTCGGGCTGCCGGCCGAGAACGCGGCGATCAAGCGCGGCATCCACCCCAAGGAATGGACGTACGCGAACATCGATCAACAACGACGCTCGTTCCGCCGCATGGGCATGTCGTTCGACTGGTCGCGGCAGTTCAACACGAGCGATCCGGACTACTACCGGTGGACGCAAT
This sequence comes from Actinomycetota bacterium, assembly GCA_036280315.1. Taxonomy (GTDB): domain Bacteria; phylum Actinomycetota; class UBA4738; order UBA4738; family HRBIN12; genus CALGFI01. Next base: position 893 of record DASUQY010000173.1, on the reverse strand, counting down.
GGCTGTTCATCCGGCTGTTCGAGCGAGGGCTGGCGTACCGGAAGAACGCGCCGGCGAACTGGTGCCCGACGGATCAGACGGTCCTGGCCAACGAACAGGTCATCAATGGCCTCTGTGAGAGGGATGGCACGCCGGTCGTTCGCAAGGATCTGACGCAGTGGTTCTTCAGGACGACCGAGTACGCGCAGCGGCTGCTCGACGACATGGACCAGCTCGACTGGCCCGAGCGAGTCGTCACCATGCAGCGGAACTGGATCGGGCGGTCGGAGGGCGCCGCGGTGGAGTTCGAGATTGCCGAGACCGGCGACACGGTCGAGGTGTTCACCACCCGCCCGGACACCCTGTGGGGCGTGACGTTCTTCGTGTTCGCCGTGGAGCACCCGCTCGTGTCGAAGCTGGCGGAGGCCGGGGGGACGGCCGACGAGGCGAAGAAGCTCGCCGACGAGCTCGCGGCAACGCCTCTGACGAACCGAGAGCAGGCGGACAGCCGTGAGGGCGTTCCTCTCGGCGTTCACGCTGTGAACCCCGTCAACGGCGAGAAGGTGCCGGTCTTCGTGGCGCCGTACGTGTTGATGGAGTACGGCACGGGCGCCGTGATGGGCGTCCCCGCTCACGACCAGCGCGACTTCGAGTTCGCGCGTGCGCACGGGCTGCCGATCCGTGTCGTGGTGCAACCGCCTGACGAGCCGCGTGATCCCGCCACGATGACCGAGGCGTACGACCACGAGGGTGTGATGGTGAACTCCGGGCCGTTCGACGGAGTTGGCTCGCCCCAGTCGATCGAGCAGGTCACGCGGTGGCTCGAGGAACAAGGCCGGGGACGGCACGCGGTCACGTATCGGCTACGCGACTGGCTGATCAGCCGACAGCGCTACTGGGGCGCGCCGATCCCC
>DASUQY010000172.1:0-5166 GCA_036280315.1 Actinomycetota bacterium | reverse complement strand
GGAGTACGCGTTCGAGCTCCTGAAGGACGGAGCCGCAGGCTTGGGGTACCTCCTCAAGGAACGGGTCTCCGATCTCGACGAGATCGTCCGGGCCCTGAACGAGGTCGCGAAGGGCGGGTCCGTCCTGGATCCGAAGGTCGTAGAGGCGCTCGTCGCCGCGAAGGACCGGATGGCGCACTCGCCGCTCGCGACCCTCACCGACCGCGAGCGCGAGGTGCTCGAGAACATGGCGCAGGGCAAGAACAACGCCGCGATCGCCAAGTCGATGTTCCTCACCGAACGGGCCGTCGAGAAGCACATCAACTCGCTGTTCCACAAGCTCGGCCTCTCCGAGGAGGTCGACGTCCACCGCCGCGTCATGGCGGTGCTCGCGTTCCTGCACGACTCCACGCCGGCCTGAGCCGGCGCGTCCTCGCGTCACTGGGCCGCCCGCGTGTCGACGATCAGCACCGAGCACGGCGCACGGCGCAGGACGACGTTCGGGACGCTGTCTCGAACCCGCCACCACCAGCCGTGGGTCCCGCGGTTGCCGAGCACGATCGTCTCGACGTGCTCGTCCTCCGCGACCCCGACGATCCGGTCGGCCGGGTCGCCTCGCTCGGACCAGCTCCGGATGCTCAGGCCCGGGAAGCGCTCACGCATCCGGGCCAGGTAGCGGTCGGGGTCGGCGGTCTTCCTCGGATCGGCCGCGTCGAGCGCGGCCTCGCCCGCCCGGACCTGCAGCACGAGCAGCTCGGCGTCGCTCGACCTGGCGAGCCGCGCCGCCTCCTCGACGGCGAGGTCGGCCGAGGCCGAGGTGTCCGTTCCCACCAGGATCTTCTTCACTGCGGTTCGCCTCCTTCGTTCTCGTTACCGTAGGGGCCGCCGCGGCCAGGTTCGACCCGGCCGGCACCACAACATCTGGGGGATGCCACCACCCCTTCGGGGCACGTGGCTCCCGCGCCGCTTCCGGTGGCCGCCCCCCTTGGCCCGTCGGGGCCGAAGAGGAAGGATTCGAACGTGAGCTCAGTCCCACACGCCGTCGACCGGCCTGCCCGGTCCGAGCGCCCGACGGGGCGCTCGGTCTTGGCGTGGTCGCTGTTCGGGGTGGCGGCGGCCGCGCTCGTCGCCTCGTTCGTGCTCAGCGTCGCCCTGGGGACCTGGCAACCGCAGGACGCGGAGCTCGCGATCCCGGCGGCGATCGGGACACTCGCGATGGCCTTCATCGGGGCACTCATCGCCGCGCGAGCCGGCAATCCGATCGGGTGGATCTACCTGGCGCTCCCCGCGAGCTTCTGGGTCTCGCAGCTCGCGGCCGACCTGTCCGACTACGGCATCCCCAGGGGCGCCGGATACGCCGATCTCGCGTACTGGTTCTCCCAGTGGCCGTTCTTCCTGACGTTGCTGCTGTTCGTCACCGTGTTCTACCTGTTCCCGATGGGACACCTTCCCTCTCGCACGTGGCGATGGCCCTGGCGCGCGTACCTGATCTCCTCGATCGTGACGGTCGTCGGGTTCGCTCTTCAGCCCTACGCGTACCGGCCGGAGGAGTCGGCCGGATCGTCGGTCGCCACGAACCCGTTCGCGGTCGAGGCTCTCGATCCGATCCTCGGCGTTCTGCTCGCGCTCAGCGCGATCACCGTCCTCGTGAGCGGCTTCGTCGCGTTCGCGTCACTCGTCGTCCGGTATCGGAACGTCGATGCCGACGAGCGGCAGCAGATCCGTTGGCTCTTCGCGGTCGGCGGCTTCGCGACCGCCTGTCTCGTGCTCCTGTTGGTCTTCGGACCGCTGAGCGAGAGCGCCGACTGGGCGAAGCCGATCGCGGATGTCCTCATGATCGCCCTCGTCGCGGTCCTCGCGATCGGCATCCCAGTAGCGACGGCCGTCGCCGTCTTCCGCTACCACCTCTACGACCTCAACCTCGTGATCCGCAAGACGGTCGTCTACGCCGTGCTGGTCGGCTTCGTCACCGTCGTCTACGCCGGCGTCGTCGCGGGCCTCTCCGGCCTCGTCGGCGGCGACTCGCTCCTGCTCTCGATCGTGGCCACCGGCATCGTCGCGGCGCTGTTCCAGCCGGTACGGCGATGGGCGACGCGCCTCGCGAACCGGCTGGTGTTCGGTCGCCGCGCCGAGCCGTACGAGGTCCTCGCCCGGTTCAGCGACCGGGTCGGTGAGACCTACGCGGACGAGGACGTCCTTCCGCGGATGGCCAGGGTGATCGCCGAAGGCACCGGCGCCGAACGGACCGAGCTCTGGCTCACGACGGGTGGCGAGTTGCACGTGGCAGCCACCTGGCCGGGTGACACCGCGCCGATCGAGACCCCCGATCGCGTGGTCGAGGTCAACCATCAGGGGAACGTCCTGGGTGAGATCCGGGTCCGCAAGCCCCCTGGGGAACCGCTCTCCGGCCCCGAGGACAAGCTCCTGCAGGACCTCGCGTCCCAGGCCGGCGTCGTCGTGCGCAACGTCGGTCTGACGAGCGAACTCCAGGAGCGGATCGACGAGCTGTCGGTCCGCGCCGACGAGTTGCGGGCGTCGCGAACGAGGATCGTGGCCGCGCACGACGCCGAACGCCGCCGGCTCGAACGCAACATCCACGACGGGGCGCAGCAGCATCTCGTCGCGCTCGCCGTGAAGCTGCGTTTGGCGAAGGGCCTCACGGCGAGCGGCAAGATCGAAGAAGCCGAACGGATGCTCCTCGAGCTCAGGGACCAGACCGAGCTCGCCCGGGCGACCCTGCTCGACCTCGCGAGCGGGATCTACCCCGCGACGCTGGAGGAGCACGGGATCGCGGCGGCGCTCGAGGAGCAGGCACGTGCGGCCGGAGCACCGGTCGCAGTGAACGCGCACGGCGTCGAACGGCTCGCGATCGAGACCGAGGCGGCCGTGTACTTCGTGTGCCTCGAGGCCATGCAGAACGCGCAGAAGTACGCGCGAGCCTCCCACGTCGACGTTCGGCTCGGCCGCGACGACGGTCATCTCGCGTTCGAGGTTCGGGACGACGGCGTCGGGTTCGACGACGAGGCGTCGACCGGCTCCGGGCTGCAGAACATGCAGGATCGCCTCTCCGCGATCGGCGGAGAGGTCGAGGTCCGCTCGAGCCTGGGAGCGGGGACCACCGTTCGGGGACGCGTCCCACTGGATCGGGAGATGGTGGCGTGAGCCGGAGCGCTCGGTTCGCGCGCATCGTCCACCTGGCCTCGATCGCCATCCTGGTCCTGGCCACGACGGCGGCCGTTCTCGGCGGGGACTCGCAACCCCCCGACCTTCTCTTCGGGGTTGCGACGATCGCGGTCGTAGGCGGGTTCTCGACACTGGGGCGGCTGATCATCACCCGCACGGGGAACACGATCGGCTGGATCTTCCTGGGGATCGGCGCGGCTGGCGCCCTTGGCCTGCCGGCGGAGGGCTACCTGCTGGCCGCGTTCGAAACCCCCTACGTGGCGAGCCTGCCGGGCACCGAGGTGGCCGGGGTGTTCGCGAGCGCGATGCCGGCCATCGCCGTCATGTCGATCCCCATGCTGTTCCTCCTGTTCCCGACCGGCAGGCCTCCGACACGCCGCTGGAACTGGATCGCGTGGCTCTGGCTGGCAGGAGCGTTGCTTTCCCTCGTCTGGCTGATCCTCCGGCCGGGCTCGATCTACGGAGAGCCGGGGCGGTTCTCGATCGACAACCCCATCGGGGTTCCGCTCCTCGACGAGCTCCGGTTCCTGTTCTTCGACCTTGGGACTACGGCGATCCTGGTCTCGGCGGTCGCCTCGATCGCCTCCCTCGTCGTCCGGTACCGCCGCTCGCGGGGCGAGGAGCGCCAGCAGCTGAAGTGGCTGATGCTCGTCGCCCTCCTGGCGCTGGGCATCTTCGTCACGATGAGCCTCCTCGACGCCTTCATCGACGTGGCGGTGGGCACCGGCGCCGCCGTAGTTGAGAACCTGATGTGGGGGTCCTTCGTCCTGATCCTCGCGCTCGGCATCCCCATCGCGACCGCGCTGGCGATCTTCCGCTACCGCCTGTACGACGTGGACCTCGTCATCTCGAAGACGATCGTCTACGCGGGGCTCGCGCTGTTCATCTCCCTCGCCTACGTCGCGATCGTCGTCGGGGTCGCCGCGCTCCTCGGGGGGGATGACGCCAACGCTGCCTTGCAGATCGCCGCGACGGCCACCGTGGCGATCGCCTTCGAGCCCGCTCGGGAACGGCTGCAGCGCTTCGCGAACCGCCTCGTCTATGGGAAGCGCGCCACGCCGTACGAGGTCATGTCGTCCTTCGGACACCGGATGGCGGAGGTTCCGTCCGTCGACGACGTGCTGCCCGACATGGCGGAGACGGCGGCCCGCGGCGTCGGCGGGACCGGCGCCCGGGTGACGCTGCTGCTCGAGGACGGAGCGGAGCGGTCGGTGGCTTGGCCGGCCGACGGAGCGGTGAGCGATCCCACGTTCGCGTTGCCGGTCACGCACGGCGGCTCGCGGATCGGCGAGATCGCGATCGAGAAACCCGCCAACGAGCCGCTGCGACCAGCCGAGCGCGCGTTGCTCGAGGACCTGGCGGGCCACGCGGGCCTCGCGCTCCACAACGTGCGGCTCGCAGCCGACCTCGAGACCAAGGCGCGCGAGCTCGGCGCGCAGACCCGGGAGATCGAGCGCTCGCGCGAGCGGCTCGTCACGGCTCGCGACGCGCAACGTCGCCGGCTCGAGCGCGAGCTTCGCGACGGGATCGGCAACGAGCTCGCCGCGATCCGCGACGAGGTCGGCTCCGACGCCGAACGCGTGAGCGTTGATCCCGACGGGGTGCAGCGCTCGCTCGACGACCTCGGCGTCCGGGCGAACGACGCACTGGACGAGCTTCGGGACGTGGCGCGCGGGATCTTCCCTCCGCTGCTCATCGACAAGGGCCTCGCGGCGGCGCTCGAGTCGCACGTGCGCAAGGCGGGTGGCGGGGCCACCCTCGAGATCGATCCGCGCGTCGCCGCGAAACGGTTCGACCCCGCGGCCGAGAACGCCGTCTACTTCTGCTGCGTGCAGGCGCTCCAGAACGCCCATCGACACGCGCCGGGCGCGAACGTGACGATCCGACTCGGCCTCGAGGGACCGGATGCCCTCACCTTCGTGGTCCGCGACGACGGCGCCGGGTTCGACCCGGCGACCGTCGAGCTCCGCGAGGGCATGCAGATCATGACCGACCGGATCGCCG
>DASUQY010000171.1:0-2413 GCA_036280315.1 Actinomycetota bacterium | reverse complement strand
CGTACGCGAACCTGCTCGCGGAGATGGGCGGCGGCAACGCGTATGTCGGCGCGGAGCGCACCGTCGAGGCGGCCGTTCGCATGGGGATCCGGTGCTGCCCGCGGACGACCGAGCCGAATACGCCGCTCGCGCCGGTGCCGTCGGCCGTCCTCGGCGTGAACGAGGTCAGCACGCTCGAGATGGCGTCGGGGTTCGGGACCCTCGCCTACACCGGACTACACGTGCAGCCGACGCCGGTGATCTCGATCACGACGCGCGACGGCGAGCTTCTCTACCACGCCCGCCCGAACCCGCAAGAAGCCGTCGAGCCCGCGATCGCGCAAGAGGCCGTCGACATCCTGAAGGGAACCGTGACGTCAGGGACTGGCACCGCTGCGAACATCGGGCGGCCGCAGTTCGGAAAGACCGGGACCGCGCAGAACGCGAGCGACGCCTGGTTCGTCGGTGCGGTTCCGCAACTCACCACAGCGGTGTGGGTTGGGTTCCCCCAGGGGCAGATCCCGATGTGCTGCGGCAACGTGCGCATCTCGATCGTGTACGGCGGAACGTGGCCCGCGCTGATCTGGCGCGCGTTCATGGTCGCCGCGACGGCGAACATGCCCGAACGGGAGTTCCCCATCGCGCCCGTGGTGAACTACGTCACGTTACGCGTCGACGTCTCGCGCGGGTGTCTCGCCAACGAGTACACACCGCCGCAGGTGGTCGACACGGTGCAGTACGCGGCGGGTTCGGAGCCGGAGATGGAGGTCTGCGACGAGCCGGACTCGTACCAACAGCTGGTGATCCCCTCGGTCGTCGGTCTGCAGAAAGACGCGGCGATCTCGACGCTACGCGGCTCCGGATTCAACGTCGCCGTCGAGTACACCGACGGGGACCAGCCGGAGGGCACGGTGGTCGAACAGGAGCCGGCGGGCGGCGGCCGCCTGGTTCAGACCGGAACGGTGACGATCACCGTCGCACGCGGAGATCCCCAGCCCGAAACCGTTGAGGTCCCGAACGTCGTCGGCACCCAGGAGGGCGCGGCGTCGGCCAGGCTTCGTCGCGAAGGCTTCGAGGTCGCGGTCGTTCGCGAGCGATGCGACCCCGGGTGTGATGCCCGCCCGGGCGTCGTCTGGGCGCAGTCGCCGACGGGCGAGGCCCCCTCGGGATCGACCGTCACGATCTACGCGAACCCCTGATGCCTTCCGGCACCGACGGTCGCCCTCGAGAAACGAAGGCGCTTCCCGCCTCGTAGAAGCGCCACCGGCGTTCCGTCCCGACGTTCACGCCGACGCGCGTGCTCCGCGCGATCGATCGAGGTGCAACGGGATCGCCACTGCGGAGGTGCACCGGAGTATCTCGAACGAGATCGGCGCCGTTCTCCGGCCGCGAGATCTCCATGGCCTGCGTCAGCCGTCCCGGGCCGGAGCAGAGCAATGTCGGCGCGTCGACGCCGCGGCGCTCGGCCATCGCGTCGAGGCCCTCGAGCGGTTCGGCGGCGCGGAGGAGCACGGCGGTCCCGACGCCGTCGGCGCCGGTGACGACGTTCGAGCAGAAGTGCATGCCGTAGGTGAAGTACACATACAGGTGGCCGGGCGGGCCAAACATCACCAGGTTGCGCGGCGTCGGACCGCGGAACGCGTGGCTCGCGGGGTCGTTCGGTCCGTACGCCTCGACCTCGACCAGGCGTGCGGCGAGACGCGTCCCGTCGGGAAGGACTCGGACGAGGACCCGCCCGAGCAGGTCGGGCGCCACCTCCGTCGACGGCCGTGCGAAGAACGATCGCGGCAGTCTGCCGCCGAGCCTCACCGGCCCTTCCGCAGGAACGTCCGCAACTTGCCGAGCGGCCACGCGTTGATCACATCGTCCTTCGTCAGCCACCCGCGCTGCGCCATGGCGACTCCATACCGCATGTGGTCGAGGTGCGTGGTCGCGTGTGAGTCCGTGTCCACGGCGAACTTCACCCCGTAGCGCTTGGCCCACATGATGTGCTCGTCCTTGAGATCGAGCCGGTCGGGGTAGGCGTTCACCTCGAGCGCCGTCCCCGTCCGCGCGGCGGCCGCGAAGACCTCGTCGAGATCGAACTCGACGGGCTGCCGCTGGTTGAGCTTGCGCGTGGTGGGGTGGCCGATCACGTTCACGTATGGGTTCTCCATCGCCCGGACGATGCGCCTGGTCATCTCGTCCTTCGACTGTCCGAACATCGAGTGCACGGACGCGACGCGCACGTCGAACCCGTCGAGGAACTCGGGTCCCCAGTCGACATTGCCCTCGGGGTCGATGTTCAGCTCCGTACCGTGGAGCAGGGTCATCTTCGGGTACTTGGGTTGGAGCTTCCGCAGCCGCTCGCGTTGGGCGAGCATCTTCTCGTCCGTCATCCGCTGCATGAACAGGTTCGGCGCATGATCGGTGATCGCGTAGTACGCGTACTTCA
>DASUQY010000170.1:0-4252 GCA_036280315.1 Actinomycetota bacterium | reverse complement strand
TCGGAAAGTCAAGCGTCACGGTGAACCTCGCGTGCGCGCTCGCGGCCGACGGATACCGCGTCGGCATCCTCGACGCGGACGTCTGGGGTTTCAGCGTCCCCCGCATGATGGGCGTCTCGGGCCAACCTGTGGGCTTCAACGAGATGATCCTGCCGCTCGAGTCGCACGGCGTGAAGGTCATCTCGATGGGGTTCTTCGTTCCAGAGGAGACCCCCGTCATCTGGCGCGGCCCGATGCTCCACAAGGCCATCGAGCAGTTCCTCGGCGACGTGTACTGGGGCGACCTCGAATTCCTGCTCTGCGACCTGCCGCCCGGGACCGGCGACGTGTCCATCTCGCTCGCGTCGTTCCTGCCGGGCGCGTCGATGCTCGTGGTCACCACGCCACAGGAAGCGGCGCGGAAGGTCGCCGAGCGTGCGGGCAAGATGGCGGAGCGCACACAGCTCCGCCCGATCGGCGTGATCGAGAACATGTCGTGGTTCGTCTGTCCGCACTGCGGCGAGCGCGAGCGCATCTTCGGCGAGGGCGGCGGTCAGGAAGCGGCAGACACGCTCGGCGTTCCACTCCTCGCGCAGGTTCCGCTCGTTCCCGACGTCCGTCACGGCGGCGACGTCGGCGCCCCGATCGTCGTCACCGACCCGGACTCGCCCGCCGGCGAGGCGCTTCGGACCGCCGGACGAGAGCTCGCGCGGGCAACGCGTTCTAAGGTCGGCAGGCCGCTTCCGCTCATGGCCAGCCCCGGCGCAGTCGCCGCCGGAGGCCACCACGGGCACGCACACTAGCGCGTCTTCGGTTCTCGACCCTCGCATCCTGACGAAGCGACTCCCATCGCCTCATCTTCCGTCGACGATCGATTCCTCGGCGATCGGCTCGTCTTCATCGCGTGGCGAGCCACGAACGGCCCAGGCGATCAGCGTGATCACGCAGATAAGGGAGACCGTCAGACCCGTCCACTGGCTTCCCGTCAATCCGAACCACAGCTTGTCCACCCGCATGAAGTCCTCGATCACGCGCGACGCGCCGTACCACGCACCGAACGTGAGCGTGAGGATGCCGAGGCGCCTCGGCGTCCTGGACAACGCGTAGAGCAATAGGAACAGCAGCGTCGCGCTGAACATGTCGTACAGCGCGGTCTGGTGAACACCCACACCCGAGCTGAGGAGCTCGCCGGTGGCGGACGTGAGCGTTGCTCCGTTCCGGGTGATCTCGAGGAGCTGCCCGCCTTCGAGCGTCGCCCGACAGATGTCCGCCACGCATCCGAATCCGGCCAGGTCGCCGCCCTGGTACTGCCACGCGAGGGCCCACGACGTGGGCTTGCCGAGGTGGTCCCCGATGATCAGGTCGCCGATGCGCCCGAACGCGATGCCGAACGACAGACCGATCACCGCGCCGTCCAACACCTGGAAGAACGAGTAGCCGTATCGGCGCATCAACGGGACGTTGATCAGCACGGCGCCGGCGATCCCGCCGAGAAGCGTCAGGCCGCCGCGCCAAAGCGCGAGCGCCTCGCCGACCGAGTCGAACTCCGAGAAGTGGCCGATCACGTAGAACAGGCGGGCGCCGATGATCGTGCCGACGAGCGACCAGAACACCATCGAGTTGATGTGGTCGACCGACAGGCCGCGTTTCGGCCCTTCGTGCGACAGGATCCACGCGCCGAACAGGTACCCGACGGCGATTCCGATCCCGTGCGGGCTGATCGCGAGGTCGCCGAACAGCTGGAAGCGGTCGATCACCGGCCACCCGATCGCGCCGAGGACGCCATCCATCGCGCGCGAGTCTATCCCCGGCCGATGTAGCAACCGCCGCGAAGGTCGCTAGTCGCCGGCATCCACGACGCAGAAGCGGTTGCCCTCGGGGTCGGCGAGGATCACGTAGTCCGCGTCGGGCGGCAACTTGTCCCAGTGCACCTCCGTAGCGCCGAGCGCTTTCAGCCGTTCGATCTCCGCGGCTTGATCCTCCGCGTAGAGGTCGAGGTGGATCCTCGGCGGGATGTGCACTTCCGAACGAACGCGGTCCAACGACAAGTTCGGTCCGACGCCGTCTCGCGGGCGAAGCAGGACGAAGTCGTCCGTCGTCGGGTCGTCGCGAGGAACGTAGTCGAGCGCGGCCGACCAGAAGGTCGTCTGCCGCACAAGGTCGTCGACGCGGATCACGATCGAGCCAACACGAAGCATCGAGCCGACTGTAACGAACGAACCGTCAATCGCTCAGCGCGACGCCGACCGCGCGGCCGAGCAGCAACCCCCCGACCACGTCGGACGGGTAGTGCACGCCCAGGTACGAGCGCGATCCCCCGACGAGTCCCGCGATCGCCGCCAGACCCGTTCGGCCGAGAGTGCCGACGCGAAGCTCTCGCCCGGCGACGGTGACGAACGCGAGCAACACCGCCGGATGACTGCTCGGCCACGACGTTGCGCGAGGTTCTCCGATGAGAAGTCGAGTTCCCTCGCGATCCTCGAGGTAGGGGCGCGCGCGGCCGACGACTCGCTTCAGCCCCTGACCCCCAAGCCACGCCAGGCCGGCAGCGGTGAGGCTGCGGGCGGCTGCACGACGACGGCCCCCGACGGCGAGCACCGCGGCAGCCCCCGCCGATGCCCAGATCGATCCGAGCTCAGTGACGCCGCCGAATAGAGCGTCGGCGGCGGGGCCGCGTTCGCGGTTCAGCTCCTTGAATGCCTGCAGGTCGAGCTCGCGGCCCTTTGGCGAGGACGTCCACGCGGCCACTCCGAGAGCGGCTCCGGTGAGCGCGATGGCTTGTAACGCGTTGCGCGCCTTCACGTGCGCGATGATATGCGACGGTCGAGCAGCGGCAGCGCCCGCTCGAGGAGCAGCCGGCAAAGCCGGCGCGACGAGAAGGGAAAGGCGGATGCGACGAAGCGACGAGCTCGAGCCCGACGATCGTGACCGCCGCATCGACGGCGCGCAGCCGCCCGAACCGAAACGCGCCGGCATCCGGCCTCGGTACGTGGTCATCGTCTTGTTTGCCATCGTCCTCATCGCGTTCGCCATCGCCAACTTCCGACCGGTGGGCGTGAGCTTCCTGCTGTTCGAGACGCGGGCGCGTGTGGTCACGGTCATCGTCGTCGCCGCCGCGCTCGGGTTCGTCATCGGCTACTTCACCGGGCGGCCGACGCGGCTTCAGCGGAAGTGGCTGCGAAAACGCGAGGAAGACCAGACGGGCTAACCGGAGCGGCCGGTCTCGATCTCCCGCTTCTGCGCGAGCGTCCCGTTGCGAAGGACGTAGCGCGCGCCGCCGACCGTTCGAAGGCTCCGCGCCGCGACCGAACCGAGCGAACCCCCACGAAATCGGTAGTCGACGACGTGCTCCAGACGGCTCCGGCCCCGACCGATCGGCTCGACGGTCGACGTGACGCTGCCGTCGATCACGCCGCGGAGCTCCACCGACACTCGGCGCGGGGGTTCCCATTCCAGAACGCGGGCGCGCACCTTCGCTCGAACGGCGAGAAACCGGAGCTCGATCGCGTAGGTCGTGCCCTGCCGAAGACCGTTCCGCGGCGCGCCGATCACCCGCGAGATGTGGCGCTGCCAGTGCGGCAGGTTCTTCGGAGCCGAGATGACCTCCCACACGCGTTCGGGCGGGGCGTCGATCTCGACGGCGACCGACACCTGGGTCATGCAGCCGACACCGTTCCGCTGTCCCATCCGTGCCACCACACGAATTGGGACGCCTGGATGCGGACGACGACCGAGTCGCCTTCGGCCCCGGCCGCGCGCACCACCGCGCGCGCAGACGTCGCGCCGCTCTGAAGCCGATCGACGACGTGGATCTCGCCCTCGCCCCGGGCCATCGCCCCGACCATCTCGCGGGCGCGCCACGTCGACGGTCGGTCGATGCAGAGCGCAACGGGAACGCTCGTCATGGTCACGCCGGCGAGCGACAGCGTCCGTGCCGACACGACCGCGTAGAGCGCCGCGCCGTCGACCGTCCACCGCGCCGGCAGGACGACGGGTCCGTTCCCACCTTCGAGGGCGAGTGCGCCGGCGCCCATCCTTCCCACCGCATATCTGACCGACTCAGGGATCGCCTCGAGCGCGGCTCGGCCGGTTCGCGACGCGCGGAATCGATCTCGACTTCCCAGTTGATCGGGCCACTCCCCCCATCTCTGGACCCCGTCTCCTTCGACGAGTGCCGAACGTTCGATCCCGAGCTCGACGAACACGCGACCCGGGGGGGTCCATGCCAGCGGAACCTTGCGCGCGTCGACCGCGTATCCGGCAAAGAACCGGG
>DASUQY010000169.1:0-6136 GCA_036280315.1 Actinomycetota bacterium | reverse complement strand
CCCGGTGATGGAGAAGACGTCCTCGATCGACATCAGGAACGGCTTGTCGACGTCGCGCGTCGGCTCGGGGATATAGGTGTCGCACGCTGCGAGGAGCTCGTCGATCTTGCCGATCCAGGTGTCGTCGCCCTCGAGTGCCTTGAGCGCGCTCACGTGGATCACTGGCACCTCGTCCCCCGGGAACTCGTAGGACGACAGGAGCTCGCGGACCTCCAGCTCGACCAGGTCGAGAAGCTCCGGGTCGTCGACCATGTCGCACTTGTTGAGCGCGACGACGATGTAAGGAACGCCAACCTGACGAGCGAGCAGGACGTGCTCCCGAGTCTGTGGCATGGGCCCATCGGCAGCGGAGACGACCAGGATCGCCCCGTCCATCTGAGCGGCACCGGTGATCATGTTCTTGATGTAGTCGGCGTGACCGGGGCAGTCGACGTGCGCGTAGTGGCGCGAGTCGGTCTGATACTCGACGTGGGCTATGGCGATCGTGATCCCGCGTTCGCGCTCCTCCGGTGCCTTGTCGATCTGGTCGAACGGTGTGAAATCGGCGAGACCTTTCGACGCCTGAACCTTCGTGATCGCGGCGGTGAGGGTCGTCTTGCCGTGGTCGATGTGCCCGATCGTCCCGATGTTCACGTGCGGCTTGTTCCGCTCGAACTTCTTCTTGGCCATGTGCTCGTGCTCCCTGGACCCGCGCTCAGTTGCTCGTAGCGGGGGCGGGATTCGAACCCGCGACACAGCGATTATGAGCCGCTTGCTCTGCCACTGAGCTACCCCGCCCGGCCGCGGAAGTCTACCCGTGCCCGCAGCAAGATGACCTGGTGAAGGGGACGTTTGGGCCGACGCTCATGCGCCCGGTTCCTCGCGATTCGCCGCCTCGTCGGCCGCGGCGACGATCCACTCGCGCGCCTCCGTCACCGTCGCGTCGACCGGGATGACGCCGTCCGCGCCGGCCATTGACAAGACACCCCGGACGCGGGAGCCGTCGGGGGCCGCCGCCCGCATCACCTGCTGCCGCCACCGGAAGCGCTCCACGAGGTGGACGAGCATTCGAACGCCGGCGCTGTCGAGATACTCTACGCCGGTCAGATCGACGACCATCCCCAGTGCCGTGTTCGGCACCGCGTCGACGATGGTCTCCTCGAGCTCCGACGCGTTCGACAGGTCGATCTCGCCGGTGATCCGCGCGGTCAGGACCTCGCCGTCGCCCTCCAACGTCATCCGGGCAGGCCCAGTCACCGGCGGTCCGCCGTCGACACCGGACGCCTCATGCGAACGGTCGTCCCCCACCCGCCTCGCTCGATCGTCACCTCGGGCATGCACGCATGGATCATCCCCAGCCCCCGCCCCCCGTCACCGCCGCGTAGCGGGCGCCATTTTCCGCCGTCGCGAACCTCGACATCGACGTGGCCGTCGTCGAGGCGCGCCTGGATCTCCACCCAGCCGTCCCCGGGGCCATACGCATGCCGGATCGAGTTCGTCACGGCCTCGGTCGAGGCAAGGACGATCTCTTCGGAGATCGGGCGCGGGATCCCGTTGACCGAGAGCCATCGGTGAAGCGAGCGTCGCACGCGCGAGAGCGTCCGGGGTTCGGCATCGATGCGGAGATGAACGCCCTCGGCTGGAACGGGTAGCTGCCGTATGGCGAGCAGCGCGATGTCGTCGGTCACGTCGCCCGGAACCATCTCGGCAAGCAGCCGGTCACAGAGCTCTTCCGCGTTGAGCAAGGCGTGCGCCTCAGCGACGCGGAGCAACCGCGCGAGGCCGTCGTCGAGCGCGAGATCGCGCCGGTCGACCAGGCCGTCCGTGTACAGGATGAGCGTCGTCCCCGGTTCGATCCGGACGCTGGTCTCGGCGAACCGCGCGTGCTCGCCGATCCCCATCGGTGGCCCCGGCGGGGCATCGAGGAACTGGGCGGCGTTGCCGTTCACGACGAGGGGCGGGGGATGGCCAGCGTTGACGAGTCGGCCCTCGAGCGTGTCGAGGTCAACGACGAGGTAGAGCATCGTCACCATCTGGTCCGAGGCGAGCTCGCGGAGCAACGCCTCCGCGCGAACCGCGACGACGTGCGGAGGATGCCCCTCGAGCGCGTACGCGCGCACAGCCATCCTGAGCTGCCCCATGAGGCTCGCCGCCTCGAGCCCGTGTCCCGCGACGTCGCCGATCACGAGCGCGACGGTCGACGGCGTGATCGGGACGACGTCGTACCAGTCACCACCTGCGTTGAACCCCGCTTCGGCCGGCTCGTACCGAGCGGCGACCTCGAGGCCCTCGATGTCGTCGAACGAACGCGGCAGCAGCGCCGTTTGCAGCGTGTCGGCGATGCGGTGTTCCCGCTCGAACTGGTGACGCTCGGTCACGTCTTGGACGATCCCGAGCATCCGAACCGGGGCCCCGCCTGCGTCGCGCGTCAGACGCGCCCTACCGAACAGGTGACGCGTCTCGCCGTCGGGAAGGACGATTCGGTATTCGATGTCGGCGACGCGCGTACGGCCGCTCTCGAGCGCGGACTGCACGTTCTTGCGGATCCGGGACTGATCCTCGGGAGGGACGAGCTCGATCGCAGTCTCGAACGTCAGCGGGAACGACCGCGGTTCGGCTCCGTGGATCCGGAACATCTCGTCGGACCACTGCACGTCTCCGGTGACGACATCCCACTCCCACGTCCCGATCCGCGCGACCTCGTGGGCCTCGGCCAGCGCGCGCTCGCTTCGCCGGAGCCGGGCCTCGGCCTCGCGTCGTTCGGCGACCTGGCGTTCGAGACGCTCGTTCGCGGTCGACAGCTCGGACGTACGTCGCTGGACGCGGGTCTCGAGATCCGCCGCGGCACGTTCGAGATCCTGTCGTGCGCGCGTGCGCTCCTCGACTAGGGACGCCAGGAGGAACGCGGTGAAGGCGACCGTTGCGTTGAACGCCTGAAGCTTCAGCATCGTGTCGAACAGCCGCGCATTGGCGAACGGACCACGACCTTCGACGGCAGCCCACGTAGCCGCGACGCACGCGATGATCACCGCCGGCGCCGCACCGGCCAGCCGGAACCGCCACGCCGCCCACCCGACGACGGGAGGGACGAGGAACAGCATCTGGATGTCGGAGGTGACGGCGTATGCGGCCACGAGGACGAGCACCACACCGAGCGCCGCCGCCTCGAACGCGGTCGCCCACCGGAACGCGACGCGCCGCTCGCGGATCGTCGACAAGAACAGAAGGAGTGGAGCGAAGACGAGCACGCCGACCGCGTCGCCGGCCCACCACACGGACCATGCGGCGAGGAACCGCTCGGTCGGGATGGCGCCAGAAAAGACGAGCGTGCCTGAACCGATCGTCGCACTGACGAGCATGCTGAGAAGCGCCGCCAGGCCGACGAGCGCAACGACGTCGCGCGGGCGGTCCATCCGCCTGTGGAACCCCGTCGCGAGCAGGAGCGTGGCGGCGATGAGTGGGGCTGCGGTGTTCCCCACTGCGGTTGCCGCGGCGGCGAGTGCCGTTTCACTGATCGGGAGGTTGACGGTGAACGCAGCAATCGCGATCGCCGGCCACAGCCTCCGCCCGAAGAGGAGGAGCCCGACGACGGCGATGCCCGATGGGGGCCAGAGAGGCGTGATATTGCGCTCGATCAGCGCGAGCTTCAGGCTCAGCTCGGCTGCGAGCCAGTAGGCCGCGCCGACCAGGACTGCTACGACGAGGTCGTTCGAGAGCGCGAGCGAGAACCGCCGAGACGCGGGCGGCGAACCGGCCATGTTGGGTGTACCTTCGCGCACATCTGCCCGGGCGTCACGCAACCTGTGCCCCGCGGCCTCCGCAACTCGCTCAGAGCTCGCCGAGGGAGAACGTTCGCGCGTCGAGCCGGAGAGGGGATTCGAACCCCTGACCCCCTCCTTACCATGGAGGTGCTCTGCCGACTGAGCTACTCCGGCGGAGCGGCCATGATAGCGAGGAGGTGGACAGGATCGACGTTCGCTCCGTGTCGCGGCTGATGGCGCTCGTACTGGCGTTCGCTTCGGTGGCGTGCACGGACGCGTCCGCGCCCGGCGAGAGCGCGGCCGAGCGCCCACGGGTCGTGATCGAGGCGGCCGATGGACCCGTGTCCGTCGATGTGGAGGTCGCGGACGAGGGGTTCGAACGACGCGTCGGTCTCATGGGCCGAACGAACCTCCCCGCCGGCGCCGGGATGGCCTTCCTGTTTCCCGAACCCACCGGCGGGTCGTTCTGGATGAAGGACACGCTCATCCCGCTCTCGATCGCCTTCTGGGACGAGGACGGAGCGATCGTTGCGATCCTCGACATGCAACCGTGTCGAGACGACCACTGTCCGTCGTACGACCCCGGAGTCGACTTCGTCGGTGCGCTCGAGGTGAACCAGGGATTCTTCGACGAGCACCGTATCGACGTCGGCGATCGCGTTCGGCTGGTTGGCGTCCCGGTATGAGCGACGGCTGTCTGCTCTGCCGCGCCGAGCACGTCACCACGTGGCACTTCGAAGACGACGAGTGCTGGGTGGCCGACTGCCTGGTGTGCGCGACGCCGATGATCGTGTGGCGGACGCACGGGATCCCCGACGACGACGATGAGCGGCGACTCCGAACGCGCCTGGAGCAGATCGCGGCCGAGCGCTACCCGGAGGGGTTCTGGATCGACGACGAGCGACGGCGCATCCCCGACCACTGGCACGCGCACGCCCGTCCGGCCGGCGGATTCTTCGACCCCGCGAGCGAGTTGTACGACCGGTTCGGTTGACACGACGTGGACGCGATGAATCTTCGCTCCGAGGTCTCAAAGGTCAACTGGTACCACTCGATCCCACTCGGCGACGGCGTCGTGACTCCCGGGGTCGACGACACGCCGTCACGACTCTCGAAGATCCACATGCCCGACGATCTGTCGGGCAAGACCGTCCTCGACGTCGGGGCGTGGGACGGGTTCTTCTCGTTCGAGGCCGAACGACGGGGCGCTTCGCGCGTGCTCGCCACCGACTCGTTTTCATGGAGCGGTGAGGGGTGGGGGACGAAGGACGGGTTCGAGCTGGCACGCCGCACGCTCGGATCGCGGGTCGAGGACCGCGAGCTCGACGTGCTCGATCTCTCTCCCGAGACCGTAGGCGTGTTCGACGTGGTGTTCTTCCTCGGCGTGCTCTACCACATGAAGCATCCGCTGCTCGCGCTGGAGCGCGTTTGCTCTGTCACGCGTGAGCTGTTGATCATGAGCACGTTCGTGGACGCAACGTGGACACGCCGGCCCGCCGCCGCGTTCTACCCCCGCGCGGAGGCGAACAGCGACCCGACCAACTGGTGGGGGCCGAACCCAGGAGCGGTCGTGGCGATGCTGGAGACGGCCGGGTTCACGCGGGTGGACGTCGTCGATGGGCCGACGCCGTTGCGAAGTCGGCTCAAGGTGGGCGTCCGTCGCCGCCTGGGCGGGGGTGCGCCGATCCTTCCGACGTTGTGGCAGGGCGCGATCGTCTGTCACGCCCGTCCGTAGTCGACCGGCGATTGCTGTCGCTACGCAGTCGTTCGCGTGCGCGCTGTCGCGCGGTGGGCCGCGCCGTGGGAGGATGGGACGCGCCGACCCCTCCACCCGCTCGACGCGCATGACCGATTCCTCCCCCCCACAACGAGACACACCGCTCCCGGCGGGCACCGTCGCCCCCGATTTCGAGCTGCCGTCGACGCCCGACCAAAAGGTGATGCTGTCCGACTTCCGCGGACAGCCGGCCATCTTGGTCTTCTACCCCGAGGACTGGAGCCCGGTGTGCTCCGATCAGCTGGGGCTATATCAGGCCGTCTTCCCAGAGTTCCAGAAGCACAACGCGAGGCTTCTCGCGATCTCGGTTGACAGCGCCTGGAGCCACCTGGCGTTCGCCAAAGACCGGAACCTGCACTTCCCCCTGTTGTCGGACTTCGAGCCGAAAGGAGAGGTCTCCCGCGCGTACCACGCCTATCGGTCCGGGGATGGCACGAGTGCGCGTGCGTTGTTCGTGCTCGATGCCGACGGAGTCATCCGGTGGAGCTATCTCTCGCCGGTCGGCGTGAACCCTGGCGCGGACGGCATCCTCCGCGCGCTCGAGGAGATCGACGGGAAGGAGATGTCGTGAGCCAGACCCAGTGGGAAGCCGCGCTCGTCAGCCCGGTCGACGAGACCC
>DASUQY010000168.1:0-5857 GCA_036280315.1 Actinomycetota bacterium | reverse complement strand
CCGGCGGCGTCGGAGATCTTCGACCACGTGTTCGCCGCTCCGCCGCAAACGCTGGAACGGCAACGCGGCGCTTGGCCCGCCGATGCCTGAGATCACGATGGTCGCGGCGCTCAACGCCGCGCTCCGCGACGCTCTCGAAGGAGATCCTCGAACGCTCGTGTTCGGCGAGGACGTCGGGGAGCTCGGAGGAGTATTCCGGGTCACCGAAGGTCTGCAGCAGAAGTTCGGCCGGGAGCGCGTGTTCAACACACCGATCGCGGAAGCTGGCATTGCCGGGATCTGCGTCGGTCTGGCGATGGCTGGGTGGCGTCCGATCGCCGAGATGCAGTTCGATGGGTTCAGTTACCCCGCGCTCGACCAGGTCATCAGCCACATCGCGAAGTACCGGCTGCGGACCCGAGGCCGAGTTTCGATGCCGATCGTGATCCGTATCCCCTCGTTCGGCGGGATCAAGGGGAAGGAGCACCACGGCGAGAGCCCCGAGACGTACTACGCGCACACGGCCGGCTTGAAGGTCGTGGTGCCCGCGGACGCCATCGACGCGTACCGACTGCTTCGCCTGTCCATCGACGATCCGGATCCGGTGGTCTTCCTGGAGCCGAAGAGCCGGTACTGGTCGAAGTCGCAGAACGGACCCGATGCGCTCACGACGGACGGGCCCGCGATCGGCGCGGCGATGGTGCACCTACCCGACGGTGGCGATTGCACGATCGTCACGTACGGCGCGATGCGTGCTCGGTGCCTCGACGCGGCGAGGTCGCTCGCCGAGGGCGGCATCGGTGTGCGGGTCGTCGACCTGCGATCGCTCGTTCCGCTCGACGTCGAGACGATCCGCCGCTGCGTCGTCGAGACCGGCCGTGCCGTCGTCGTGCACGAAGCTCCACTCACGTTGGGGTTCGGCGCCGAGATCGCAGCACGAATCATGGAGGAGGCCTTCGATCATCTGGAGGCACCGGTCGCCCGCGTCACCGGACCCGACGTTCCGTACCCCCCGGCGTCGCTCGAGCAGGCGTACCTCCCGAGCGTCGAGCGCATCGTCGCGGCGGTCCGTCGAACCATCGAGTACTGATGGCCGCTCGCGTCTTCGTGTTGCCAGACCTCGGCGAGGGACTCGAGGAAGCCGTCGTCACGCAGTGGCTCGTTGCCGAAGGTGACGAGGTCGAGCTCAACCAGCCGATCGCGGAGGTCGAGACGGCGAAGGCCGTCGTCGAGGTGCCGTCTCCGTTCGCAGGGAAGGTGGTCCGGCTGCACGTAGCCGCCGGCGCGACGCTCACCGTCGGATCTCCACTGGTGACGTTCGACGTCGCGGGAACCGAAGATCGGCGTGAGTCGTCGGCGCCAAGCGCTTCGGATGAGCAGTCACGCCCGGCGGCTTCGAGGTCAGGCGGATCGCACGTCGCGGCGACGCCTGCCGTGCGGAAGCTCGCCAAGGACCTCGGCGTCGACCTCGAATCCGTCACGCCCTCCGGTGCAGGCGGTCGTGTCACGCGAATCGACGTCGAGGCCGCGGCGGGTGTCGAGCGCGAAGCGAGCGACCCGGAGACTGTCGAGACGGTTCCCGTCACCCCGATGCGGAAGGCCATCGCCGACCGGCTCGCGCAGGTCGCCGCGATCCCTCAGGTCACCACGTTTCGGCAGGTGGAGTGCTCGGCCCTCGAGACCGTGCGGGGCGAACTCGGCGTGTCACCACTCCCCTTGTTCGTACGCGCGCTCGCCGAGGTGTGCGCCGACCACCCCATGCTGAACTCGAGCTGGGCCGGCGACCGAATCCTCGTCCATCGCATAGTGAACGTCGGCATCGCTACGGACACCGAACGAGGACTCGTCGTTCCGGTGCTGAGGGATGCCCGCGCCAGAACGGTCGCGCAGATCGATGAGGAGATCACCTCGCTCGCCGAGCGCGCGCGCTCGAACGCCCTTTCGCGGGACGATCTTGCCGACGCGACGATCGCCGTCACGAACACCGGGAGCTACGGATCGGAGTTCGGCACTCCACTGCTCAACCCCGGCCACGCCGTCACGATCGCGCTCGGCGTGATCGAGCCGCGCGCACTCGTCGTCAACGGACGGGTCGAGGGTCGACCGGCGTGCACGCTCTCGCTGACGTTCGACCATCGAGTGCTCGACGGCGCCACCGTCGGCCGAGCATTCAACGCGCTCGTCGATCTGCTCGAGTCGTCGGAACGGCTCTCGAGCCTCTCGCGCTAGTCTCGAGCCTCTCGCGCAAGTTCTTTCCGGAGTGCGTACACCGCCCGCTTCGCTCGCTGTGCCTTTGGCCGATATCCTCGGCTCGTGAAGGGTGAGAACCACGTGACGCCGGCGGACGTGGGAAAACGCGTCTCGTTCCAGTTCGAGCTCCCGAACGGGTTCCTCGGCGAGGCCGTCGGCGTGCTCGAGTACTACGACGAGGGAGCCGAGACGTTCATGGTTCGCCGCAAGGGGGGCGAGCTGGCGCGCGTGCCGGTGCGCGGGATCCGGTTCGGAAAGGTCGTCGAGGGCTGAGGGCTCGTCAGCCCTCGAGTCCGTGGATGATGCCGATGAGCTCGTCCATGCTGAAGGGCTTCGCCACGAACGCGTCCGCGCCGAGCTCCATGGCCTTGGCCCGATCGCGCCGGCTCGAGCGGGCGGAGACCACGACGACCTTGGGGCGCTCGTCCGCAGGGAACTGCCGCAGGCGCTCGAGCACGGTCCATCCGTCCATGACGGGCATCATGATGTCGAGCAGCATCATCGAGGGCCGCTGCTCGGCGATCTCCTCCAAGGCCTCCTCCCCGTTGCGGGCGGCGTAGGTTCGGTATCCCTCAGCCTCGAGGCTGAACTGCAGCATCCAAAGGACCTGCGGCTCGTCGTCCACGACGAGGACACTGGTCGTCGTCTTCGTAGCGCTCATCGGTGTATGTATCGGCCGCTGCTCGTTGCTCGAAGATGCGACCAAGGGACCAACTTCGTTCGCCTGGACGGCCTCCCCCCGACGCCCGACGGAGCTGCACGGATCGGCGTCGCGCTTCGCGTCGCGTCACGCGCGCGCTACACGTCCGATCTCGAAAGACTCGAACCCCCCAGCCTTCCCCCGCGAGATCACCTCAGCGGTGCGCTGGGTCGGCGCGACGAGGGCCATCCCGACGCCGAGGTTGAACGTCCGGCGCAGCTCCTCGTCTCCGGCGCCGGAAGCCTCCGCGACGAGATCGAACACTGCCGGAACCGGCCAGCTGCGCCAGTCGATGTCGGCGTGGAGACCGGCGGGCATGACTCGCGGAACGTTCTCGACCAGCCCGCCCCCCGTCACGTGCGCGGCGGCGTGGATGACACCATCGCGCGCGAGATCGAGCACGAGCGGTGTGTAGATCGCCGTGGGCTCGAGCAACTCGTCCCCCAGGGACCGGCCGAGCCGCGGCAGGACGTCGTCCAGGCGATACCCGCCGTCCTCGAGGAGCGCCTTGCGAACGAGCGAATAGCCGTTCGCGTGCAATCCAGTCGAGGCGAGCCCGATCAACACGTCGCCTTCGTGAACGCGGTGCGGCCCCAGCATCGAGCGCTCGTCGACGACGCCGACGCAGAACCCCGCGAGATCGAGCTCCTCCGGACGCATCGTGCCCGGGTGTTCGGCCGTCTCGCCGCCGAGCAGCGCGCACCCGGCGCGGCGACACCCCTCGGCGACTCCCGCAACGATCGCCGCAACGTTCTCCGGCACGAGGCGTCCCGTCGCGACGTAGTCGAGGAAGAACAGCGGCTCGGCGCCTGTACACACGACGTCGTCCGCGCACATCGCCACGAGGTCGACACCGATCGTGTGGAGCCGGCCGGCCGCGAGCGCGACGTCGAGCTTGGTCCCCACGCCGTCGGTTGCCGCTGCGAGTAGACGATCCTCCGAGACGCGGAACAGGCCCGCGAATCCTCCAACGCCCTCAATCACCTCCGGACGAGTCGCTTCGCCAGCGAGGTCCCGGATCAGGGCGACGGCACGGCCCGCGGCATCGAGGTCGACCCCGGCGCGGCCGTACGCATCACTCATCCCGACGACGCGAATCGGCGCCGACCACTCACGCGCGAATCACGACTTCGCGGGATTCTCGAGGAGGAACTTCCCGGCGTACTCCGGGATCGGGATCGGATACTCCCCGTCGAAGCACGCGCGACAGAACTCGCCGCCGTCCTGTCCCGTGGCGGCGACCATCCCTTCGAGCGATAGGTATCCGAGCGAGTCCGCGCCGACGTACCGGCGGATCTCCTCGACCGCCAGATCCGAGGCGATGAGCTCGGAGCGGCTCGACATGTCGATGCCGTAGAAGCACGGCCACCGGATCGGCGGGCACGTGATGCGGGTGTGAACCTCGGCCGCGCCCGCCTCGCGCAGCGCCTGAACGAGCTGGCGCGTCGTCGTGCCTCGGACGATCGAGTCGTCGATCACGACCAGCCGCCTGCCGGCGATCGCGTCCGGGATGGGGTTGAGCTTGAGCTTCACCCCGCGTTCGCGGAGTGTCTGCGACGGCTGGATGAACGTCCGTCCGACGTATCGATTCTTCATCAGGCCTTCGCCGTACGGGATGCCGGAGACCTCGGCGAACCCCTGTGCCGCGGAGTGTCCGGTATCCGGAACGGGGATCACCAGGTCGCCGTCGGCGGGCGCCTCGATCGCCAGCCGGCGCCCGAGGTCGCGGCGAACCTCGTAAACCGTGCGACCGCGAAGGCGCGAATCGGCGCGCGCCAGGTAGACGTACTCGAAGATGCACAGCGCTTGCCGCGGGCTCTCGGCGAAGCGCGTCGACTGCAACCCGCGGTCATCGATTCGAACGAGCTCGCCGGGCTCCACGTCGCGAACGAACACTGCGCCCACGATGTCGAGCGCGCACGTCTCGGACGCAACGACATAGCCGTTCGCCAATCGGCCGATCGAGAGCGGGCGCAGGCCGAATGGATCGCGCGCGGCGAACACGCTTCGCTCGTTCATCATCACGAACGAGAACGCGCCCTCCAGCGTCGGTAACACTTCGAGCGCTGCGGCCTCGAGGCCGCCGTCCCCGAACCGCGCGAGCAGCGTGGCGACCAGGTCCGAGTCCGTGGTCGCCCCGCCCGCCCGCGCCGCGCGTTCGGCGAGCTCGAGCGTGTTGACGAGATTGCCGTTGTGGCCGAGCGCGAGCGACCGGATGCCGTCGGTCTTGAACGCAGGCTGCGCGTTCTCCCACGTCGTCGAGCCCGTCGTCGAGTATCGGTTGTGGCCGATGCCGAGATCACCCTGCAGCGTCGTGAGCGTCGCCTCGTTGAAGACCTGGGAGACGAGGCCGAGCTCCTTGTAAACGAGGAGGTGCTCGCCATCGGAGACCGCCATGCCGGCGGATTCCTGGCCGCGGTGCTGCTGCGCAAACAGGCCGAAATAGGTGAGCCGGGCGACGTCTTCGCCCGGCGCCCAGACGCCGAAGAGGCCGCATTCCTCTTTCGGACTCTCCGCCCCCACGCGCCGCGATGCTAGCACCGGCCTCCGACGGGTCCTGGATGCGCGCGTGTTCTTGTCGGTCTTTCCGTAGCGAAGTGAAAACGTCAGCCGCGAACCGTGACGGTGACGCGCTGGACGGCGTTGTTGGCGTAGCCGCCGACGTTCCACCCCGGCTCGAGTGGCTGCGTCGCGCCGGTGGAATCCGTCGCTCGACAGCACAGGACGCGCTCACCGGGTGCGGCGCCCCACTCGATCGACCACCCCCGCCACGCGGTTGGGTCGCGGTGCGGCGCGTTCAAGCGAGTGTCGACCCACGTCCCGCCGCCGTCGTCGGAGAACTCCACGCGTTCGATCGCGCCGAGCCCCGACCACGCCCGACCTCGAACCTCGTGTGTTCCGACGTCGAGGACCCGGCTCCGGGTGAGG
>DASUQY010000167.1:0-6632 GCA_036280315.1 Actinomycetota bacterium | reverse complement strand
CGTTGTCCTCGACATTCATGTGCGGGAACAGCGCGTACTGCTGGAAGACCATGTTGACCTCGCGCCGGTTCGGCGGGACGCCGACGACGTCGCGGCCCCGGAGGAAGAGCCTTCCCGAGTCGGGCTCCTCGAAGCCGGCGATCATCCGGAGCGTGGTCGTCTTCCCGCAGCCCGACGGCCCGAGGAACGTCAGGAACTCGCCCTCGCGGATGTCGAGCGATACCCCGCGCACGGCCTCCACGTCGCCGAACGACTTCCGAACATCCTCGAGCGCGATGGCGACACGCGCATCGCTCATGCCCCGGCTCCTTCCGCTCCGGCGACCTGTTCCTCGAGCCGCCGGTCCGCGAGCCGGCGGCCGACCTCCGAGCCGACGATCACGATGACCGAGACGACCAGCACGACGACGGCGACTGCGATGACCTGCGGCAGCCGCCGCGGCAGCCGCAGCTGCGAGTACAGGTAGATGGGAAACGTCGGCTGGTCGCCCGCGACGAACGAAGCGACGACGATCTCATCGAACGAGATCGTGAAGCTGATCAGAAACGCCGACAGGATCGCCGGCGCCAGCAACGGAAACGTGATCGTCCGGAACGCGGTGACCGCCGTTGCGCCCAGGTCGCGTGATGCCTCCTCCAGGAACGAGGGGATCCGCTCGAGCCGCGGCACGAGCGTCAGGATGGCGAACGGCAGCGCCACGACGACGTGCCCGGCGACGATGGTGAGCGGCGACAGCGGCACGCCGAGCGTGTTGAACAGGATCAGCAGCGCGAGGCCGAACACGATCAACGGGATCACCAGCGGCGCGAACAGCACGCCCGACACGAGCCCCTTGGCGAAGAAGCGGCGGCGGACCAACACGATCGACGCGGGGATGGCGAGCGCCACGGTGGCGATCGACGTGATGAGCGCGACGTACCCGCTCGTCCGGAGCGCCGAGACCATCACGTCGTTGCCCAGGAACTCCCGGTACCACCGGAGCGTGAACCCCTGCCATGGGAACGAGACGAAGACCCGGTCGTTGAACGAGAACACGACGAGGATCACGATCGGCGCGTACAGAAACACAACGAGCAGCCCGAAGAAGGCCCACAGGCCGCGTCGTCCGTTCGTCGAGACGGCGGAGTTCACTCGGCTACCGTCTGCGGGTTGAGGAACCGCCCGAACAGTACGAAGAGCAGCGCGACCACCGCGACCAGGAACACGGCCATCGCGGACCCGAACTGCCAGTCTCGCCCGAGCAGGAACGCGCCCTGGATCGCGTTGCCGAACATGAAGTTGTTGACGCCGCCGACGAGCGACGGCGTGACGAACTCGCCGATCGTCGGGATGAACACGAACACGAACGCGGCGATGACTCCGGGAATCGAGAGCGGGAACGTGACCGTTCGAAACGTCCGCCACCTGCTCGCGCCGAGGTCGCTCGACGCTTCGAGCAGGGCGTGGTCGAGGCTCTCGAGCGCCACGAAGATCGGTAGCGCGACGAACGGAACCCATGCGTAGGCGAGCACCAGGTAGACGGCGAACCGGCTGTTGAACAGCCACGGGATCGATTCGCCGCTTCCGAGGGCGCCGACCGTGCGCAGGAACGAGCTCACCACGCCCTGCTCCTGCAGGATCACGCGCCACGCGAGGACCCGGAGGAGGTAGCTCGTCAGGAACGGCGCGATGATCACCAGGAGGAGCGTGTACTTGCGCGAGCCCGCCACGAGCGCCAGCACGTATGCCACCGGGTATGCGGTAACGACCGAGATCACCGAGACGACGAGGGCCATCTCGACCGACCTCCAGAACACGCCGAGATAGATCGAGCCGAACAGGAAGTCGCGCCACGGCTGGACGGATAGGTACGCATCCCGCGACGTCAACGTCAGCAAACCGACGCTGTACACCGCCACCGTGATAACGGGGATCAGGAAGAACAGGACGAGGTATCCGACCGACGGCGACACAAGCGCGAGCGTTCCGAGCCCGCGCTGATATCGCGTCCCGCGTTGGAACGGCGGGCTCGCCGCGTCGACCGCCGCTTGCGTCGCCACGCGGTCGCTAGCGGCCTACCTCAGGCCGCCTTCACCTCATCCCACGCGCGCTGGTACGCCTGGTTGACGTCCTGGGGGACGTACTGCCCGAAGACGGTCGCCTGAAGCGATCCGATCGGGTCGTTCAGGCCGAATACCTCGACGACCTCCGGATCGATCTCGGCAAGGTCGATGTCGAGGTTGGAGTGTCCGTAGCCCCACGTGCTGACGAGTCGCTGTCCGACGTCGGGCGCGGCCCAGGCATCGGCGTACTCGTGCGCGTGGAAGTAGTTCTCCGACTCGGTGTGCAGGATCAGCCCTTCCGCCCATCCGAGTACGCCCTCGCTCGGCTTGCTGTAGCTGACCGGAACCTCATCCTTCAGCACGACGTACGTGTCCGGCCACGAGTACGCGGTCCACACCGCACCGGTGCGGACGTTGTCCCACATCTGCGTGTAGTCGGTCCAGATCGAATGGAGGTTCTTCTTCTTGGAGATCAGCAGGTTCTTTGACGCCTCCAGGTCCTCGGAAGTCATCGCGTTCGGGTCCGATTCGACGTCGAGGACCAGTCCCGCGATCGTGAGCATCGCGACGGTGTCCCACCACGAGATGTGCCCCTCGTAGGCGTCGTCCAGCAGGTAGTTGTACGAGTTGATCTCCGGGTCGACGTGATCGCTTCGGATGATCACGCCCGAGTAGCCCCAGTCGAGCACCACCTCGTACTGCTGGTCCTCCCACACGCCGAGCCGCTGGAGCTCGGGGTTCAGGCTGTCCCAGGTCTGGAGGAGGGACGTGTCCCACGGCTGGATCAGCCCTTCCTCGACGTACTGGGGGAACTCGGTCGACTCGGGGTGGGAGAGGTCCCACGTGTACCCGCCGACGGTTCGCGCGATCGCCTCCTGCGTGTTCGTGAAGAACGCGAATCGAGGTTCCGGAAAGCCGGCCCGCGCATAGTCACGCCACAGCCACTTGGCCTCGTATCCGGCCCACTCGTAGACCTTGAGCGTGCCCGGCTCTTCCTCGATGGGCGGCCGCTCCTCCGGCGCGACCGGAGCGGGTCGCTCGTCGATGTTGCGGCGGCACGCAGCGAGCACGCCCGAGCCCAAGAGGCCGGAGGCACCGATCCCTTTCAGGAGCGTGCGGCGTTCGATGGGAAGGCCAAGGACTGGATCGCGTGCGGCCGGCATCATTACCCCCTCGCGTTCGCGGCTCGGAACGGAACGTGCGGCGATGCTAGGTCCGTCCGCTCGCGGCGCGCAAGACGGGGTGCTCGATGCCGAAACGACCGAGCAGTTCCCCCGTGCCGGTGGATTCAGACGATAAGAGACGGTCTCAGGACTTCGCCGGGATCTCCGCCGTCCGACCGTACCGCTCGCCGTAGGCCCACACGTCGATTTCGGGCGGTTCCATCCCAAGCGTCGTTATCGCCGTGCAGATCTGGCTCCGGTGGTCGGTTCCGTGATGAAGCGCCTGCGCGACCCGGATCCCCTTCGGCGTGTGGAACTCGGATCCATCCTCTTGCGGGGTGACCTCGACCGCATCGGGGTCGATGTCGCCTTCGATGATGCGGGTCCACGCTTCGCCGTCCCGCTCCATGACGGCGCGGATCTCCGCGAGATCCATCTGCTCCTCGTCGACCCGGAAGGCCGGATCGTCGGTCATCCTCGACAGGTACCACGCATCTGCTCCGACCACGTGGCGCGCGGTGTCCAGGATCGACCCGTACGTTCCCGGAACCGTCGTCGCGAGCTGGTCCGGAGTGAGCTCGAGACAGACGTCGAGCAGTCGGAGCGTCGCCCACACGTGGTGGCCGAACGCGTCGCGCAGGACCGCTCCGTTCACGGGCGCACCGTAACAAACGGACGACGCGCGATTCCTACGAGATCGCTCGAAGGTGAACGGCGAGCGCGCTGAGGTCGTGTTCGCCGAGACCGGCGCGGATGGCCTCATCGACAGTTTCGCGGTTGATCGTGGCCTGCTTCATCGGCAGGCCCACGTCGTCGGCAAGGCCGAGGATCAGGTCGAGGTCCTTCGCCACGAGCTCGAGGCTGAACGCGACAGGCGTGTCGTCCGGACGTTCGTAGGCAGCGCGTTTATAAAGGACGAACGGTGCCGCCGCCGCCCCCGAGGCGAACACCTCGTACGCCTCCGATCGGTCGACGCCGGCGCGTTCGGCGAGGACCAGTGACTCGGACAGGGCGACGTTGAGGCCGTGGACGAGCGCGTTGACGGCAAGCTTCATCGTCGCGCCCGCACCGAGGGTGCCGACGTGCAGGATCTTGCCCGCGAGTGCCTCGAGTACTGGACGGCTTCGGTCGAGCGTTGCCCCATCGCCGCCGACCATGATCGTCAGGTTCCCCGCTTCCACGAGCGATACGCTGCCGGAGACCGGCGCGTCGAGGTAGCCAGCGCCACGAGCGAGCACCCACTCGCCGACCCGGCGGGTCGTGACGGGGGAGATCGTGCTCATCTCCAACACGAGCTGCGGCTCGTGCAGCGCCTCGGTCGTCTGCTCGAAGACGGACTCGACCGCGGCGTCGTCGGCGAGGCTGCTGACGACGACGTCCGCGTCGCGGATGGCTTCGGTCGGGGTATCGGCGACGTTCGCGCCGGCAGACGCTGCCACGTGCGCGACCTTTCCGCTCGATCGATTCCACGCGACGACGTTGAAGCCGGCACGCGACAGCGTTCCGACCATAGCGCCGCCCATCCGTCCGGTGCCCAGAACCGCGACGGTGGTCATGTGCCTACAGAGGAAGAGACCAGCCGGCGTCCACCCTGAGCTCCGTGCCGACGATCGAGGGGTTCTCCAGCATCATGACCGCCGCGTCCACGATGTCCTGCATCTGAACGAGACGCCCGGTCGTCGTTCGTGCGCGATGTCCGTGAAGCGCTTCCGTCTTCCCACCCCAGAATGGGCTGTCCTCGACGATTCCCGGATGGATCGCGTTCACTCGGATCGGCGCGAGCTCGAACGTGAGCGACCGCACGAGGCCGTCGACGCCATGGTTGATCGTCGTGACCGTCATCGAGCCGGGGTACGGGTGTTCTTTCGCCAGCCCGCCGAAGATGAGGATGGACGAGTTGTCTCGGAGCCGATCCATCAGCACGTGCACGACCTCGGTGTAGCCAACGAGCTTGAGGGTCACCAGTCGGATGGCCGCATCCACGTCGTACCCGCGCATCGTGTTCTGGTCACGCTGGACGCCGGCGAGCACGAGCCGGTGGACCTCGCCGACACCGCGGAGCGCGTCCGCGATCTCGTTCGGCCGCGACAGGTCGAGCGCGACCCCCGTCGTCTTCCCGCCGAGCTCCTCGGCGACCTCTTTTACGCGCGACTCGTCGCGTCCGGTGATCACCACATCGCGGTCGGCATCCGCGTAGTGGCGGGCCACCTCCTTGCCGAGACCGGCCGTCGCACCGACGACCACCACCACGCCATCGCTCATTCCAGCACCGCCTCCGTCCGTTCGGTCAGCGCTTGTTGCAGGTAGTCCCAGTCGCGCGCGAATCGGTACGAGTGCCTGGTCGGCGGCTGCGGCGCCTGCGTCTCGAGCCATCGCACAGTTCCCGGTCCAGGGTTCGTGAACGAGTGCACGCATCCGACGCCCGCCCACGCGACGTCACCGGGCTCGAGCCGGTACTGAGCGCCGTCGAACGTCGCGTCGACGTGGCCATCCCTGATCAAGTAGGTCTCCTCGAGCGGGTGGTCGTGCGGGCCGGCGACGCCGCGCGTCTCGTACTGCACCATGAACATCGTCGACAGGTTCGCACCGAGATCGGTGTCCACCATCATCTTCACGGTGATGCCGCTGTACACGAGCAGCGCCGTCCGCATGCTCGCGGAGACGGCGAGCATCTCCTGACGCTGGTTCCCGACGTCCATGTTCGCGGGGTCGATGTGACCGAACGAGCGCGTTCGCGGATCGCGCGGATCGACGGGCACGGCGTCGGCGTCGGCGTCCGCGAACTCCTGAACGAAGTAGGTGTCGCCGTGATGCGCGCGTCGTGGGACCGGGGCCGACATCGCGGCCCAGCGCGCCGTCGTCGTCCCTTCGTTCCGCAGTGCGTGGGCGATGCCGACGGGGACCACGCCGTAATCGCCCGGTCGCATGAGCACGGCCGCTCCGGGAGTCCGCCACACGACCTCGCCCTCCAGGACGTAGAGGCTCTCTTCGTATGAGTGAACGTGTGGGTCGATACGGCCGCCCGGGTCCATCTCGCCGAGGCCGAACCCGGTGTGAACCGATCCGGCGGTCTCGTCGACGACGGTCCACCTCCGGAATCCTTGAACGTGGGGCTCGTACAGCGGAGGGACGTCGTACGTGGCGTCCGCGCGGCTCCGGACCACGTGGCTCGGGCTCACGAGCGCTTCTCGCGGCAGACCGGCCTCGATCGGGTCGTCATCCCATCGACGCCTTGACCCGTTCCACGATCACGTCGGGTGACGGGATCGCCAGGTCCTCGAGCGCGTCGGTGGAGGGCAGCGGGATGTGCGGGGTCGTGATCCGGACGACTGGACCGTCGAGGTCGTAGAAGACCTCTTCCGCGACGATCGATGCGACCTCTGCGCCCCACCCGCAGAGCCGCGGGCTCTCCTCGACGGTAACGAAC
>DASUQY010000166.1:0-4834 GCA_036280315.1 Actinomycetota bacterium | reverse complement strand
GAGCGGAGCGTCGACGGAACGACGGATGCGAGCAGCCGCGCTTCGTCGACGACGCAGGCCATCACATCTGCCTCGTCGCGCTCGAGGGCGGCCCGGGCGGCATCGAGCACCGTCCCCCCGTTTCGCCGGACCAGACGCTCCATCGTGTCGGGGAAGGCGGGGTGTCCGACCAGCTCGGGCAGGTCGACGACCTTCCCCTGGAGAAGCGCTCCCAGTCGCCGGTGCCCCCTCCGGTCGAAGGTCACGAGCCTCACAAAGGGAGGCCGATGGTACGCCCGGCTACCGTGCGATTCCAGGGTATCCGTGGGCTAGTAGGGGAGCGTGTGGGGGATTTGGGGCCGTTCGCGCGGGACGGCTACGATGGAAGTTCAGCACCCGCACTCCGGGAGGGCAATCCGATGGCAGAGCAGGGTTTCCGGATCACCTACGCCACGATGTCCGCGGACAACGAGGAGATGCACCGGCAGTACGAAAAGGGCATCGAGATCGCGCGTTCGTGGCTCGGCCAAAAGCACCCTCTGTACGTGAACGGAGAGGCGCGCGAGGGCTCCGGCTACAAGGAGGCCCGCTCGCCGATCGACGGCACGCTGATCGGCCACTTCGCCCAGGGGACCAGAGAGGACGTTCGTGACGCCGTCGCGTCCGCCAACGCGGCGTTTCACGAGTGGGCCAATCGCCCCTGGCAGGACCGCGTGGCGATCATCCGCAAGGCCGCCGATCTCATGACGGAGCAGCGGAACGAGCTTTCCGCCCTCATGGCCATGGAGGTCGGCAAGAACCGGCTCGAGGCGCTCGGCGACGTCGAGGAGTCTGCCGACCTCCTGCGGTGGAACGCCAACGAGATCGAAGACAACGACGGATTCCGCAAACCGATGCAGTCGCTCGGCTCACCCGGGGAGTACTACGACGTCCTACGGCCGTACGGCGTGTGGGCAGTCATCAGCCCGTTCAACTTCCCGATGGCACTCGCCGCGGGCCCATCATCGGGCGCGCTCGTCGCCGGCAACACGGTGGTGTTCAAGCCGGCGCACATGGGCGTGTTCACCGGGCTGAAGCTGTACGAGATCTACATGGCGGCCGGCGTTCCGAAGGGGGTCTTCCACTACCTGAGCGGGCCGGGCAGCGTCGTCGGCGACGAGATCGTGAACCACCCCGATGTCGACGGCATCACGTTCACCGGCTCGTACGAGGTCGGCATGGGGATCTACAAGAACTTCGCGAAGGACTACCCCAAGCCGGTCATCTGCGAGATGGGCGGGAAGAACCCCACGATCGTCACGGAGAAGGCCGATCTCGACAAGGCGACCGATGGCGTGATGCGTTCGGCGTTCGGGTTCGGTGGACAGAAGTGCTCGGCGAACTCGCGGGTGTACGTACACCGGAGCGTGCACGACGAGTTCGTCCGGATGCTCAAGGAGAAGTCGGAGAAGATCAAGATTGGCGACCCACTCGAGAAGGAGAACTGGCTCGGACCCGTGATCGACGACAACGCCGTCGAGACGTTCGAGCGGGCGGCCGAGGAGGCCAAGAAGAACGGCACGATCGTCACGGGCGGCGAGCGGTTGAGCGACGGCGAGTACGCGAACGGCACCTTCGTTCAGCCGACGATCGCAGAGGTCCCGCTCGACTCGTGGATCTGGAAAGAGGAGCTGTTCGTGCCGTTCGTCACGGTGGCGCCGTACGACGATCTGGACGAGGCGATCAGGCTCGCCAACGACACCGAGTACGGCCTGACGGCAGGGCTCTACAGCGAGGATCGTGCCGAGATCGACAAGTGGCTGAGCTCGATCGAGGCGGGCGTCGTCTACGTCAACCGGCGAGCAGGCGCGACCACAGGCGCGTGGCCGGGGGTCCAGCCGTTCGGCGGCTGGAAGGGGTCCGGGACGAGCGGCAAGGCCGGCGGCGGCCCGTACTACGTCCAGCAGTACCTGCGCGAGCAATCCCGGACGGTGATCGAGGAGTGAGCAGCGTCACGGAGCTTGCCGATCTGGCGAACGCGCAGGCCCCCCGGCTCGTCACTGACGTTCCGGGGCCCCAGGCGCGCGCGACGATCGAGCGCGACCGCAAGGTCACCAGCCCTTCGCTGCCACGCGTGTACGACTTCGTTCCCAAGCAGGGCGCCGGCTGCGTGGTCGAGGACGTCGACGGCAACCTGTTCCTCGATGTGAACGCAGGGATCGCGGTCACTTCGACCGGTCATTCACACCCGCGAGTCGTCGAGGCGATCACCCGCCAGGCCGCCGAGCTGATCCACTACTCGGCGAGCGACTTCTACCTGCCGATCTATTCGGAGCTGTGCGAGCAGCTCGCGCGCATCGCGCCGTTCTCGGACGCGGCGAAGACGTTCCTGACGAACTCGGGGACTGAGGCGGTCGAGGCGTCGATCAAGCTCGCGCGGTTCGCGACGGGCAGGCAGTACCTCGTGGGGATGCTGAACGCGTTCCACGGGCGTTCCTACGGGTCGCTGTCCCTCACGACGAGCAAGGCGAAATACCGGACTGGGTTCGCGCCACTGCTCCCCGGCGTCGTTCACACGCACTTCGGCGACTTCGAGCACCTGCAGAGGATCGTCTTCAAGCACTTGGTGGCGCCGGAGGAGGTCGCGGCCATCGTGGTGGAGCCGGTCCTCGGCGAGGGTGGATACGTGTTCCCGCCCGACGGGTGGTTCCCTTACCTGCGCGAGCTGTGCGACCGCTTCGGCATCCTGCTCGTGGCCGACGAGGTGCAGAGCGGGATGGGCCGGACCGGCAAGATGTGGGCGATCGAGCACTTCGGCACCGAGCCCGACATCGTTGCCGCTGGCAAGGGGATCGCCAGCGGGATGCCGCTCGGGGCGATGATCGCGCGCGAAGGCCTCATGAAGTGGGACACCGGTGCCCACGGCTCAACCTACGGCGGCAACCCAGTTTCGTGCGCGGCCGCGCTCGCCACCCTCGAGCTCCTCGAGGAGGGATTGATCGAGAACGCCCGCCAGGTGGGCGGTGTGCTCATCGACGGGCTCCGCGCGATGGCGAGCCGCCGTCCCGAGATTCGTGACGTTCGCGGCCTCGGCCTGATGATCGGCGTGCAGTTCCCCGACCACGAACACATGGTCGCGGTCGAGGACGCCGCATTCCGGCGCGGGCTGCTCGTGCTCGGCGCCGGCGAGGACGTCGTCCGTCTGTCGCCTCCGCTCGTGCTCCGGCGCGATCAGGCCGAGACGGCGCTCGAGTTGTTCGAGGAAGCCGTCGCGGAGGTGGCGAAAGCCTAGGCGGGACGGACGGCCGGGACGTACGCATGAGCAAGGTCGCGACGATGCGTGACGCTGTCGCGGATATCGTCCGCGACGGCGACACGGTCGCGATCGAGGGATTCACTCACCTCATCTGTTTCGCTGCGGGGCACGAGATTATCCGCCAGCGGAAACGCGACCTGACGCTCGCGAGGATGACCCCCGACGTGATCTACGATCAGATGATCGGCGCGAGCGTCGCTCGCAAGCTCATCTTCTCGTGGCTGGGGAACCCGGGCGTCGGCTCGCTCCACGCCGTCCGCCGCCGGATCGAGCAAGCCGACCCGGAGCCGCTCGAGATCGAGGAGTACTCGCACTTCGGCATGGTGTGCCGGTACGTCGCCGGCGCGTCGAACCTTCCGTTCTTTCCGATCCGCTCGTACTACGAGAGCGACATCCCGCGTGTGAATGCCAACATCAAGCCGATGCGATCGCCCTTCGACGATGGAACCGAGGTGTACGTCGTTCCGCCGTTGAAGCCCGACGTGACGATCGTGCACGCGCAGCGCGCAACGGCGACTGGCGACACGCAGATCTGGGGACTCCTCGGCTGTCAGAAGGAATCCGCGTTCGCCGCCGAGCGCGTGATCGTCGTGTGCGAGGAGGTCGTCGACGACGCCGTCGTCCGGCGGGATCCGAATCGAACGATCATCCCCGGCATCGTGGTCGACGCCGTCGTCGAGCAGCCGTTCGCCTGCCACCCGAGCTACGCCCAGGGCTACTACGACCGCGACAACGCCTTCTATCTGGAGTGGGAGAGGATCTCCAGGGATCCGGAGTCGCTCGACGGCTGGCTGAAGGAGTGGGTGTACGGCCTCGAGACGCACGCCGAGTACGTGGAGAAGCTGGGCGACCGATGGGATTCCCTCAAGCCGGGAACCGCGATGTCCGGTGAGGTGGACTACGGAGACTACTCGTGAGCACCGCTTCGCCCTCGAACGGCCACACGAAGAACGAGATGATGATCGTCGCCAGCGCTCGCGCACTGGCCGGCGAGCGGAACTGCTTCGTCGGAGTGGGCCTGCCGAACATCGTGTGCAACCTCGCGCAGCGAACCGTCGCCCCCGAGCTTCAGCTCGTCTACGAGGCTGGCGTGTTCGGCGCCAGGCCGGCTCGATTGCCGCTGTCGATCGGCGATCCGACGCTCGTGTCGGGCTCCACCGCGGTGACCTCCATGTTCGAGCTCTTCGCGTTCTACCTGCAGGCCGGGCTGATCGACGCGGCGTTCCTGGGCGGGGCTCAGATCGATCGGTTCGGGAACCTCAACACCACCGTGATCGGCGAGTACGGCAAGCCGAAGGTGCGATTGCCCGGCTCGGGCGGCGCCTGCGAGATCGCCATCCACGCCAGGAAGATCCTGGTCATCATGCGGCAGGCGCGCCGCTCGTTCGTCGAACGACTCGACTTCCGCACGTCACCCGGTCATTCCGGCGACCCGGCGAACGATCGCGCGCGAGGCTGGTTCGGCAGCGGTCCGACGACGGTCGTGACCGACCTCGGCACCTACGGGTTCGACGAGCAGACCGGTGAGATGACGCTGCTCACCGTTCATCCGGGCGTCAC
>DASUQY010000165.1:0-8376 GCA_036280315.1 Actinomycetota bacterium | reverse complement strand
CGAACGCGAGACCGTGGCCAGGGTCCTGAGCTCGCAGCATCCGGCGGTCACCGCTACAGCGGCGCTCGGTGGCGAGGTCCGCTATCGCTTCGCACGTTCCGTGAACGCGTTCTCGGCCGTGCTGACGGCGGGGGACGCATCGCGGCTCGCGTCTCGGCCCGACGTCGTTCGCGTTGTCCGCGCATCGCGGGTGTCGCCCGCGCTGCGATCGAGCGTTCCGTTCATCGGCGCTCGCGCGGTTTGGAGGGATCACGGCGCGCGGGGCAGCGGCGTTTCGGTCGCGATCATCGATTCGGGTCTCGATTACATGCACGCGAACTTCGGCGGCTCCGGCGTCCCCGCCGACTACGAGGCGAACGATCCCACGGTCGTCGAGCCGGGTTCGTTCCCCACCGCGAAGGTGGTCGCCGGCTACGACCTCGTCGGCGACGGCGGCTACGACCCCTTCGACGACGACCCGACGAACGACCGTCCCTCGCCCGACCCCGACCCGCTGGACCGTAACGACACGGAGGCCGGCCAACACGGGTCCCATGTCGCGGGCATCTGCTGCGGCCGCGGTGTCAAGGGAAGTATCGGCAGGGGCGTCGCCCCACGCGCCAAGCTGATGGCGTTCAAGGTCTTCGATGAAGGCCCGGCGACGGCCGACGTCGTCCTCGCGGCGGTCGAGCGCGCAGTCGATCCGAACGGCGACGGCGACACCCGCGATGCGGCGGACGTCATCAACCTTTCGCTCGGTGAGGACTACACGGTCAGCGAGGGCGACGCCGAGGCGCTCGCCGCCGTCGACGCCATGGGGACCATCGTCGTCGCGGCCGCGGGAAACGCCGGAAACCAGCCGAACCTGGGTGGCGCGTACGTCGCGGGCACGCCCGGGAACGTGCCGACGGTGATCGGAGCCGCCTCCACGATCGACCAGTTCGTGGCGCGGCGCCTCACCGTTGTCGATCCGCCGCGGATCCGGCTTCCCGACGGCGGGGTGATCGTGTTCCAGGACTGGTCGGTGGCCTACGACGCGCCCATCACCGAACCAATCGTCGACGCTCGTGAGTTCGACCCTCCCGCAGACCCGAGGGGCCGACCGGTCCCGCAGGACCGGATCCTGTGTGACGGCGTTCCGCGGGGCAAGCCGTTCAGGAACAAGATCGCGTTGATCTTCAAGGGGCCTCAGCCCGAGGGCGATTGCTTCGTCGAGGACAAGATCATCAACGCGCAGGACGCGGGCGCGATCGCGGTGGTCCTGTGGGACGGATTCGGCGGCGTGCCGAGCGTCCTCGGCACGGGCGGGAACGAGGCGCAGGTGTCGATCCCCGTGGTCGATCTGTCCGGCGACGACAGCCGGGTCGTGGCACAGGCCGTCAGCCCGAACGGGCCGGCCACATACAACGAGGTGAGGGTGCCGACGCGGATCGGGACGCGAACGCGTGTCATCCAGGGGTACGAGGACAGCGTCAGCTCGTTCACCTCCGAAGGACCGACGCGCTACACGAGCGCGCTCAAGCCCGATATCGCGGCTCCCGGCGACTCGATCACGTCGGCACTCGCAGGAAGCGGTACGGGCAGCCTCACGATCGGGGGCAGCTCGATGGCGGCGCCGCACATCGCCGGCGTCGCCGCGCTCCTCCGCGAGATCCATCCGAACCTCGGCGCGCAGGAGATCAAGGCACTGATGATGAACCAGGCCACCGCCCGCATGACGAACCTCGACGGGTCGCGCGCGTCGGCGACCGTGATGGGCGCCGGTCGCGTCCGGGCGGACGAGTCCGCCGAGGCGGTCAGCATCGCCACACCCGCGAGCTTGTCCCTCGGGCTGCGCGCGATGAACGGCCGGACCGTGGTGAGACGGTCGGTGCACGTGAGGAACATCGAC
This sequence comes from Actinomycetota bacterium, assembly GCA_036280315.1. GTDB lineage: Bacteria > Actinomycetota > UBA4738 > UBA4738 > HRBIN12 > CALGFI01. The sequence goes on along the minus strand of DASUQY010000165.1, from coordinate 6,506 downwards.
AACGTACGTCACCGCTACCGCGTGGGGGGCGCCGTTCGATACGTCGACTTCGATCCGTCGATCGCGCGGGTTGAGGTGAGGAAGAGGGGCGGACCCTTCCGCGATGCGTTCGCGTTCGGTGTTGCGCCGGGCCGGGCGAAGACGTTCTTCGTGCGATTCACGCTCGACCCGTCGGTGATTGGTTCGCCCGAGCAATTGTTCGGTTGGTACTACTTCCATGGGAACGTCGACGGCCAGATCGCGATCACGCAACGGGACGGCAAGGACACCGACACCCTGCGCGTGCCGTGGCATGTTTCGCCACTCGGCGCTTCCAACGACAGGATGAGGCCGGGCACGCTGGACCTCACGAGCGGCTCGGCGGAGCTCGCGCTGTCGAGCGGATCGGCGGCGGGTGTTCCGTTCGCCGATGTCTACCTCCTCGGCGAGGTCGACCGCGAGACCTCGGGGCTCGAAGAGGACATTGTGGCCATCGGCGCTCGCTCGTTCACAGGTGGCCAGGTCAACGGCTCGGCGCAGGGCCTTCCGATGGGCAAAGACCCATTGTTCGGCAATACCTGGCTCGAGTTCATGACGCAGGAGGACACGCCGAACGAGCCCGTCGAGTTCGTCGTACAGAGCGCGGGGATCCACAGCACGTCCGACACGGTGGAGACCGAGGTCCTGATCGACGTGGGCGCGGACGGTTCGTTCGCCGACCCGCAACTGAAGGCCGACGCCCTCTTGGTGAAGGTTGCCGGCTTCGGCTCGGCCGGCACGACGTGTCTTTACCTCCTACCGAGCTCGTTCGAGGAGTGCGACGCGACGTACTTCGCCGACTACAGCGCGTACAACACCACGCTCACGGCAGTCGCGGTCGATGCCGGAGCCCTCGGGCTGTCGAATGCGATCAACGAGCTCTCGTACGCGGTCACGCAGTGCAGCGGCTTCGCCGGAACCACCGAAGTCATCTCGTGCGAGACTGCCGGCTCCGTCGATGCGAGCACCGGAACGTACGGAGCGAGACTGAACGTCACCGACCCGGCGCTTCGGACCTCGCCGCCGACGTGCGGCGGATTCTTCGGCGCCGCGCCGTGTTCCGACAAAGCACCGGTCACTGTGTCCGTCGGATCGGCGCAACCCGGCGAGGACCCGAGCCTCCTCATCGCCTTCCCGAACAACCGGCCGGCCCGACAAACCCAGATCGTCAACACGACGACGTAACGAGCGCGCAGACAACAGCGTCGCTCCAGCGCGCTGGGATAATCGCTCGGGATGCGCTTCGCTGACGTGCTCGACGCCATCGGCAACACGCCGCTCGTCGGGCTCCCCAACATGTCCCCGAACCCGCGAGTCCGTCTGTGGGCCAAGCTCGAGGGACAGAACCCGACGGGCTCCACGAAGGACAGGATCGCCAAGGCCATGGTCGAGGCCGCCGAGGAGGCCGGTCAGCTCACGCGCGAACGGACGATCCTGGAACCGACGTCGGGCAACACCGGCATCTCGCTCGCGATGGTCGCGCGCCGGAAGGGATATCGACTCACGGTGGTCATCCCGGACAACGCGAGCGAGGAGCGCATCCGGTTGCTCGAGCTGTTCGGCGCCGAGATCGTGCTCTCGCCCGGCGACAAAGGAACGAACGGGTCGATCGACGTCGCGCGCCGCCTGTCGAAGGACGACCGTTACTTCATGCCGTTCCAGTACGGGAATCCCGCGAACCCGCGCGCGCACGAGGAGGGGACCGGCGAGGAGATCGTCCGCGATCTCCCCGAGATCACGCACTTCGTCGCGGGCCTCGGGACCGGTGGAACCCTGACGGGTGTGGGACGTCGGCTGCAACGGCACGAGGCCGGCGTCAAGGTCGTCGCGGCCGAACCCGAGCTCGGTGACCTCGTCTACGGCCTTCGCTCACTCGACGACGGGTTCGTTCCACCGATCTTCGACGAGTCGGTCGTGGACCGGAAGTTCCTCGTGAACTCGTCCGACTCGCTCCGGGCCACGCGCGAGCTCACGGAGAACGAAGGAGTGTTCGCCGGGATCTCGTCCGGCGCGGTGATCCACGTCGCACAGCGCATCGCGGCCGAGCTCGACCAGGGCGAGGTGGTGTGCCTGCTTGCCGACGGCGGATGGAAGTACCTCTCGACGCACGCCTGGGCGCCGGAGCTCGAGCGCGCCGAGAAGGGCGTCGCGGAGTCGCTGTGGTGGTGAACGAGTCGAGGGTCCGAGACGAGACCGACCCTTCGCCGATCGGCGTGTTCGACTCGGGCGTCGGCGGGCTCACCGTGGTTCGGGCGATCGTCGACCTGTTACCGCGGGAGCCGATCCTGTATCTCGGCGACAACGGAAGGTTCCCGTACGGTCCCCGTCCCGTCGAGGAGATCCGCGGCTTCGCGCTGGAGATCGCCGCGCACCTCGTCGCGCGCAGCGTCAAGATGCTCGTCGTCGCGTGCAACTCGATCGAGGTCGCGGCGATCGCCGATCTGGCCGACGCGCACGGCGTCCCCGTCGTCGGCGTGATCGAGCCGGGGACCCGTGCCGCGGCGCGTACGACGCGGAACCGCCGGGTTGGCCTTATCGGCACGGAGGCGACCGTTCGAAGCGGCGCGTATGAACGGACGATGGACGAGCTCGCCCCGGACGTCGACCTGATCTCCCGGGCCTGTCCGGCGTTCGTCGATCACGTCGAGCGGGGGGACACCTCGAGCGACGAGTTGCTCGGCCGCGCTCGGGAGTATCTTGAGCCGCTGCGCGAGGCCGGCGTGGACACGCTGATCCTCGGCTGCACGCACTACCCGATGCTTTCCGGGCTGATCCAGCTGGTGATGGGGGAGGACGTGGTGCTCGTCTCGTCGGCCGAGGAGACCGCGAAGGACGTCTACGCGGCGCTCGTCTCGTCCAACCTGCTCCACCGAGGCGACGGAGAGCCGCGGCACGAGTTCCTCACGACGGGCGATCCCGATATGTTCCGTCGGATCTCGCACCACTTTCTCGGCCCGGAGCTGGGCGGCGTGCGTTCGACGGCGATCGGCGTCGTCGAGGTCGTCACGTGAAGCTGATCGTCCTCGGCGCGAGCGGCACGTGGCCCAACCCCGGCTCCGCGACGAGCGGCTATCTCGTGCAGCATGACGGGTTCAACCTGTGGGTCGACGCCGGCACCGGAACGCTGGCGAACCTCCAGCGCCACATCGACCTCGCCGACATCCACGGCATCGTGATCAGCCACGAACATCCCGACCACTTCGTCGACCTCTATCCGTGTTTCTACGCGCGGCACTACGGCGAGATCGGCACACCCGATCTGCCAGTGTTCGTGCCGACGGATTTCACGCAGAAGCTGGCCGACGTGGTGTCGATCGATTCGCAGGTCGTGATGCGGCGCGCGTTCGCGTTCACCGAGGTCGCGCCGGGGGAGTCGTTCGAGGTCGGTCCCTTCCGCGTGAAGACCGAACCCATGGCGCACCTGGGGATCCCCGCGCTCGGTTTCCGAATGAGCGCGGACGGCGCCGTTTTCGCGTACACCGGGGACACCGGCCCGACACATCGGATCGGGGAGATCGCGCGAGACGCGAATCTCTTCCTCGCCGAGGCGACGTGGCAGGACCGGGACGACCTCTTGCCGTTCCATCTGTCGTCGAGACAGGCTGCGATCCAGGCTCGCGAGGCGGGGGTCGGGCGTCTCGTGCTCACCCACATCTGGCCGACGCTCGACAAGGAGGTCTCGGGGGGACAGGCCGCCGAGGAGTACGGCGGGCCGATCGACCTCGCCACCGAGGGTGCGTCGTTCGAGGTAGCCGAGTGACACACGTGGCGGCGAGCGTGCGCGCCGACGGCCGCGCGCCCGGCGAGCTTCGCGTCATCGACGTGGAGCTCGGGTTCCAGGACTGGGCGGAGGGATCCGTCCTGTTCTCGCAGGGACGGACGAAGGTGCTCGTCGCGGCCACCGTGGTCGACGAGTCGCCACGGTGGATGCGCGGAACCGGCAAGGGCTGGGTGACCGGCGAGTACTCGATGCTGCCGCGGGCGACCGAGGAACGCACGCCGCGCGAGGTGTCGAAGGGTAGGCCCAGCGGCCGGACGCAGGAGATCCAGCGCCTCATCGGGCGCTCGCTCCGGGCGGTGACGGACCTTCGACGGCTCGGCGAGCGCACGATCGTCGTCGACTGCGACGTCCTTGTCGCGGACGCGGGCACCCGCTGCGCATCGATCACCGCCGGCTATATCGCTCTCGCGCTCGCGGTTCGCCGCCTCGAGCAGGAAGGCGTCGCGAAAGCCGGCGTGCTGATCGACTCCGTCGCGGCCGTGAGCGTCGGAGTCGTCGGCGGTGCGCCGGTTCTCGACCTCACCTACGAGGAGGACGCGCACGCCGAGGTCGACTGCAACGTCGTGATGACGGGCTCCGGCGCGCTCGTCGAGGTTCAGGGGACCGCGGAGGGCGAACCCTTCTCTCGGGAAGAGCTGAACGCGCTCCTCGACCTCGCGGAGTCGGGGATCTCGCAGCTTACGAAGGTCCAGCGCGACATCGTCGGCTGAGTCGGGGATGTCGGCGTGACCTTCCCGGAACGCATCGCCGTCGCGTCGAAGAATGCGCACAAGCTCCGCGAGATCGCGCGGATCTGCGCAGACTGGCCGGTCTCGTGGAAGACCGTCGAGACGACGCACGAGCCGTGGCCAGACGTAGCCGAGCCGCACGAGACGTATCTCGATAACGCGCGTGCGAAGGCGCGGGAGATCGCTCGATCATTCAGTGTGCCCGCGCTCGCGGACGATTCGGGGATCGAGGTCGACGCCCTCGGGGGGGCGCCGGGGGTGCGGTCGGCGCGGGTCGCAGGTGAGGCGGCCACCGAGGCGGAGAACCTCGACAAGCTCCTCGAGGCGGTCGCCGACGTTCCCGAGGCGGAGCGAACCGCGCGCTACCGGTGCGTTGCCGTCGCCTCCTGGCCGGACGGACGCGAGATGTCCGCCGAAGGCGTGTGTGAGGGGCGACTCCTCCTCGACCGCCGCGGTCGGCGTGGGTTCGGCTACGACCCGGTCTTCGTGCCGAACGGATACGACAGGACCATGGCCGAGCTCGAGGATGACGAGAAAGACGTGATCAGCCACCGGGGACTCGCGCTCCGAGCGCTGCGAGAGCAGATCGCGACGAGCTATTGAGCCCGAGCGACTAAGCCGTTTCCTGCCCGACGTCCCAAATCGGCGTACGTCCGACGGCGCAAACCGAATCACCCGCCAAAACGGCGGTCTGCCCCGCTCGACGGATGTGCCGTACGTCGCGCACGGCGAGACTCTTGGCCGTCGGGGCCTGGAAAATAGGGAGACGAGCGGGGATGTCGGACGCGACGGCGAGGGTCGGGCTGCCGGTCGCCATGCCGGCTCCTCGCACCATCGCGGCTCGATTCGCGGCCGCGGCCGTCGTGCTGATCCTCGCCGGAACACTCGCAGGCCCCGCCGCCGAGGTCCTCGACACTCCAACGTTTCCGGCCACCAAGGTCGACCCCGGCGTCGCCGACACCGTCGCCCAGACGCCCGACGCGACTGTTCGCGTCATCGTCAGGGAGACCGTTCCGGCCTCCGCCTCCGCCGAGGCGCTCGTTCGGAGCCTCGGCGGGAGGGTGACGAACCAGCTCCCGATCGTGCAGGGCTTCTCGGCGCGCCTGACCGCAGAGGACGTCCCGGCCCTCGCCCGCTCATCCGCCGTCGAGCTCGTGTGGGGCGACGCGACGGTGGAGATGTCGTCCACGTCGTCGTACAACACCGAACGCCCGAATACCGCGTGGCGTAATTCCATCCGGCTGACGCACGTCGAGGATGCATACACGGGAGCCGGCGTCACGGTGGCGATCCTCGACACCGGTGTGAGCCAACTCCCTGATTTCGGGGACCGCGTCCTGGCGAGGGTCGACCTCACGCCCGAGCAGGACGGGTTCGACCGGTACGGACACGGAACTCACATGGCCGGCATCATCGGCGGCAACGGCGCGTTGTCCGCCGGCGAATGGAAGGGCGTGGCCCCGCGCGCGAACCTCGTCTCGGTCAAGGTCGCCGGCGCCGACGGGTCCACCGACGTCTCCGTCGTCATCGCCGGGCTGCAGTGGGTGCTCGCGAACAAGGCGACCTACGGCATCCGCGTGCTGAATCTTGCCTTCGGAACGGACTCCCGACAGAACTACGGCCTCGATCCGTTGAACTACGCCGTCGAACAGGTCTGGCTCGGAGGCATCCTGGTCGTCACGTCGGCGGGCAACCGAGGCCCGAACGGCGGGACGATCAACAAGCCGGGCGACGACCCCTTCGTGGTCACTGTTGGCGCGGTCGACCTCAATGGAACGCAGGATCGATACGACGACGTCGTCGCGCCGTTCTCGAGCTGGGGCGCCACGCCGGATGGGTTCCTCAAGCCGGACCTCGTCGCACCCGGTATCACGATCGTCGCGCCGCGTGCGGTCGGGAGCGTCGTCGACCAGACGCACCCCGAGGCCGTCGTCGACAACGCGTACATCAAGGGAACGGGGACGTCGCAAGCGGCGGCG
>DASUQY010000164.1:0-2416 GCA_036280315.1 Actinomycetota bacterium | reverse complement strand
TCGGGGGTGTGCCCCTGGAGCGCGGGCGGCACGATCCCGCCGCGCGCGACGACGAGGTTCGCCGGGACATCGAACGTCTCGCGATCGACCGCGTACGAGAGCGCCCGCCGCAACTCGAGGTTAGACAGCGTCGGGTCCGCGTGGTCGAACGCGACGTACGCAGACCACGACGCCGCTCCCGAAGTGACGTCCGCCGCAAGATCCCCCACCAGGTCGGCGAACCGGGGCGTGTACCGGATCGTGATCAGGTCGATCCCATCGGCGACGTACGCCTGGGCCGCGTCCTCGACCTGGGAGCGGACGAGCTCCACCCTGGCGGCGTTCCCCGGACGCGGCTGGTCGTACTCGGCGCGGCGCTCCAGCACCAGCAGGTCTTCGGTCCGCGACGCGATCCGGAACGCGCCGCTCACAACCTGCTTGCCCGGATCGGTCCAGTCGTCGCCGAGACTTTCGATCGCGTATCGCGGCTGCGGGCCGCCGTCAGGCCGGTTCATCACGCTCATGAAGTACGGCGCCGGGGCAACCAGCCGGAACTCCACGGTGCGGTCGTCGAGCGCTCGCACGCCGATCGCATCGGCGTCGTCGTTGTGTCGCAGGTAGTAGTCCTGCCCATTCTCGAGCACGAAATAGATCGCCACGGACGATCCCGGCGCGTCTGGGTTCAACACACGCTTGATGCCGAACTCGACGTCGTGCGCGGTGAGCGGCGTGCCGTCCGACCACAAAACCCCCTCGCGAAGGTGGAAGACGTACCTCAGCCCGTCGTCGGAAATCTCCCACGTCTCCGCGAGCGACGGCACGATCGTGCGCTCCGGCCACGCCTCGACGAGGCGATCGAACAGCTGCATGCAGAGCTGGATGTTCGGCCACGCGATCGCCGAACGCGGGTCCGCGTCAATCGGGAGGAAGCTCGTCGCGATGCGAAGAGTCGCGCTCGGCGGTTCGGGTGACGCCGAGGGCGGCTCCCAGAAGGCGAACGCGCGCTGATAGGTCTCGTTGGCCTCCGCGAACCGAAGCGACACGTGCAGGGCGAGCGCCAGCTTGAAGAGAACCAGCGCGACCTCGCGTCGCTCACCGCGCCGCTCGAGGATCGGCAGGAGCTCGCGGTAGTACCCGATCGCCTCGTCGAGCGCGTACTCCTGGCGCGCGCGGTCGCCCGCCCGTGTGAGGTACATGACCGCCTTGTCCTCGTCCTCGGCGGCGAGCCAGTGGTGCGCCAGGAGCCCCGCGACCTCGTCCTCGCGCTCGGAGTATGTCGTCTCGAGCCAATCCGCGGCCTTGCGGTGCAGGCGCTTCCGCTCCTCCGTGACCAGCGTGCGATAGGCGGTCTCCTGGATCAGCACGTGCTTGAATCGGTACTCGGGCTCGGGCCACCGCCTGCTCTCGCGCACGAGATCGAGGCGCTGCAGCTCGGTGAGGGACTGTTGAACCGTGCCGTCGGTGCCCGACACCGCCTCGAGAAGCGGAAGTCCGAACTGCCGACCGAGCACCGATGCGGCCATCAGGGCCGCGTGCGCGCCCGGCTCGAGCCGGTCGATCCGCGCGAGGATCACCTTTTCCACCGTCGGCGGGATCTCGACCTCGACCGCGTGGTCGAACCGCCAGTCGTCGCCGTCGCGAACGAGCGCGCCCGCATCGATCAGCGAGCGCACCAGCTCTTCCAGGAAGAACGGGTTGCCTTCGGCATGCGCGAGGATGCGCCCCGTCATCTCCTGCGGCAGCGTTCCAACGCCGACGAGCGCATCCAGTAGTTCGTGTCCGGAGTCACCCGACAACGCCTCGAGCGCGAGCTCGCGCGTTCGGTGTGGAAGCTGGCGCGCCGCGTCTTCCTTCACGTGCCACGACGCGTGATCACGCTCCGGTCGAGACGTGAGCACCAAGAGCAGCGCAGACGTCTCGGTGTCGCCGATCAGCAGTTCGAGCAGTTGCAGCGACGTCGCGTCGGCCCAGTGGAGATCCTCGAGCGCGATGACGACCGGGCCGTCCATCGCGAGCCGCTCGAACAGGTGACGGACCACCTCGAAGGTTCGGTACTGCAACGCCTCGGGTGACAGCTCGGCGAGCCGAGCGCGTCCCTCCGGCTCGAGCGCGAGACCGAGCATGGCACCGAGGTAGGGGTAGATCTCGAGCACTCGATCCCCGAACAGCCGGTGGACGTTCCTGCGAAGCGCGACGCGAACGCGAAGCTCGGGTTCGTCCGCCAGGACTCCGAGCCACGAACGCACCAGGTCGCGGAGCGGCCAGTAGGGGATCGACTCGCCGTACGAGACGCACCGTCCCTCGATCCACAGCGCTCGGCCGTGCTGCGGTTGGGCGTTCTCGTCGTGCTGGCGGAGCTCCGCGAGCAGACGGCTCTTGCCAATCCCGGGTTCGCCGGTGATGAACAGGGCGCCCCCCGAACCGGCCAGCGCGGCGT
>DASUQY010000163.1:0-4316 GCA_036280315.1 Actinomycetota bacterium | reverse complement strand
ATCGCCGTCCACATCGGATCACGCGCCGCCGCGCTTGCGGCTCCGGGTGAGGTGCTCGTTTCCAGGACGGTCGTCGATCTCGTCGCCGGTTCGGGGATCTCGTTCACCGATCGGGGTGAGCACTCGTTGAAGGGTGTGCCCAACGTGTGGCAGCTGTTCGCCGTGGAGCAGGGCCGACACGCCGGGTAGGCTTGCCGGAGGGCGCAACCGCTGTCACCACCGCGAAAGGGGCGTCATGATCGTCGGGGTCCCCAAGGAGCTGAAGGACAACGAGTACCGCGTCGCCCTCACGCCGGAGGGCGCGAGGGAGCTCACGCGCGCGGGTCACGACGTCCTGATCGAGGATAACGCCGGCGAGGGCTCCTCCATCCCGCAGCAGCGATACGAACGCGCGGGAGCCGACGTCGTCGGCGGCGCAGACGAGCTGTGGTCGAGTTCCGACATGATCCTCAAGGTCAAGGAGCCGATCCCGGAGGAGTACCCACGCCTCCGCGAGGGTCAGATCCTGTTCACCTACCTTCATCTGGCGGCGAGCGCCGAGCTCACGAAGACGTTGCTCGAGCGGAAGGTCTCGGCCGTTGCGTACGAGACAGTGCAGTTGCCCGACGGACGGCTGCCGCTGCTCGCTCCGATGAGCGAGATCGCCGGACGGATGGCGCCGCACGTCGCGGCGAGATTGCTCGAGAAGGAGTATGGCGGCCGAGGCGTGCTCATGGGCGGCGTCTCCGGTGTTCGTCCGGCGCGGGTGCTCGTGCTCGGCGCCGGCATGGCCGGCTCGAACGCCGCGGTGATCGCCGCCGGTATGGAGGCCGAGGTCCTCGTCGTTGACAAGAACCTCGACAAGCTCCGTTTCGTCGACACGATCCATCGCGGCCGTATCACGACGCTGATGTCGGACCAGCTGACCCTCGAGCAGCGGGTTCGGGACGCCGACGTCGTGATCGGGGCGGTGCTCATCCCCGGCGCACGCGCGCCGAAGCTCGTGTCGGAGGAGATGGTCGCGTCTATGCGCGCTGGGTCCGTGGTGATCGACGTCGCGATCGACCAGGGCGGGTGCATCGAGACGGCGCGCATGACGACGCATTCGGATCCCACCTACGTCGTGCACGGCGTGGTCCACTATTGCGTCGGCAACATGCCCGGAGCCGTGCCGAATACCTCGACCTACGCGCTGACGAACGTGACGCTGCCGTACGCGCTCGACGTCGCGACGAAGGGTCTCGAGCAGGCGGTGCGCGAGGATCCCGCGCTTGCCCTCGGCGTCAACGCGTACGCCGGCGCGCTCACCAGCGACGCCGTCGCCGAGGCGCACGACGTTGCGTACACGCCGCTCGCGGACGCAGGCGTCGGCTGACCGCAGAGTCGCTCCGTGCGCGACGATGTTTCGTCTCAGATCGAGCGGTTCCTCGATCATCTGACGGTCGAACGCGGTCTGTCGCGCCATACCATCGCGGCATACCGGCGCGACCTGGCCCGGTACGCGGAGTTCTTGCGGCGCCGTCGCGTCCGCGACGCGACGGCCGTCACGGCGCGGAACGTAACGGCGCACATCGCGGGAGTGTCGTCGTCGACCCACGGGGACGGCGTGCCCTACCGTGCGACGTCGGTAGTGCGTGCGCTGTCGTCGATACGGGCGTTCCACCGATTCCTGATGCGCGAAGGTGAGGCCGACGTCGACCCGACCGCCGGCGTGATCCGTCCGAGGCTTCCGCGGCGCCTTCCCAGACCGCTGTCGGTCGAGGACGTGGGGAAGATCTTGGCGCAGCCGGGTGGTACAACGGCGCAGGGCATCCGCGACCGAGCGGTCCTCGAGACGCTGTACGGCGCGGGGCTGCGCGTCTCGGAGCTCGTCGGTCTAGACGTCGACGACGTGGACCTTGAGGAGGGTCGCGTTCGCGTCCTCGGGAAAGGGAGCAAGGAACGGGACGTTCCGCTCGGCCGGTACGCGCGGGACGCGATCGCCGCCTACCTCACACGCGTCCGCCCCGAGACCGCGACGGCCCGCTCGCGGTCGGCTTTGTTCCTGAACCTCCGAGGGGGCCGGCTCACGCGACAGGGATGCACCGGCATCCTCGAACGACACGCCGCCGCGGCGAGGATCCAAGCGCGCGTGAGCCCGCACACGCTGCGGCACTCGTTCGCCACGCACCTGCTCGAGGGCGGCGCCGACGTGCGCGTCGTGCAGGAGCTCTTGGGACACGCGAGCGTCGCCACCACGCAGGTCTATACGCTGGTATCGAAGGAGCACCTGAGAGAGGTGTACTTCAGCTCGCACCCCCGAGCGCGGTCGAGCGGGCGGAGCGTGAAGGGAGGGGGAGGCCGTGCTGGAGCCGTCGAAGCTGGCGGAGCTCCGCGGTGAGCTCGAGCAGCAGCGAGAGAACCTGCGCAAGGAGATCGTCGAGCAAGGGGGCGACCCCGACTCCGACGACGCCGCGATCGACGTCGAGCGTGGATTCGCCGACAGCGCGCACAGCACGGTCGAGCGCGCGCGGTTGTTGTCCGTGATGAAAGCCCTCCGTTCAAATCTTCGTTGGGTCGATCGCGCCCTCACGAAGATGGAGCTCGGCACGTATGGCACGTGCGAGCGGTGCGGGAACCCGATCGGGATCGAACGGCTCGAGGCGCTGCCGTGGGCGATCCTGTGCATCGACTGCAAGCAGAAGGGCGAGGGCCGCTGACAACTCCAGGGTCGGCGCGGCTCGTTTCCCGCGTCCTGATCGTCGTGTGCGATTCGTTCGGCGTGGGAGACGCGCCCGACGCCGAAGCGTACGGCGACGAGGGGTCGGACACGCTCGGCAACACCGCCAAGGCGGTCGGCGGCATCGTCGCGCCGAACCTGGGAAGCCTCGGGTTGGGGATGCTCACCGACATCGTCGGTGTGGAACCGGACGCCGAGGCCGGCACGGCGCACGGTCGGCTCACCGAGCGCTCCGCCGGCAAGGACACGACGACGGGTCACTGGGAGATGTCGGGCGTCGTCCTCGACACACCGTTCCCCCTGTATCCCCACGGGTTCCCGCCGGAGGTGATCGAGCCGTTCGAGCGCCAGATCGGACGGGAGGTCCTCGGGAACATCCCAGCGTCGGGGACGGAGATCATCGCCGGTCTCGGCGAGGAACACCTTCGAACCGGTCGCCCCATCGTGTACACGAGCGGAGACTCGGTCTTCCAGATCGCCGCGCACACCGACGTCGTCAGCCTGCAACAGCTGTACGAGTGGTGCCGCGTGGCGCGACGACTGCTCACCAGCCCGCACAACGTCGGCCGGGTCATCGCACGCCCGTTCACCGGTGAGCCGGGAGCGTTCGTCCGGCGTCCGGAGCGCCGGGACTTCTCGGTGCCGCCACCGGGACCGACGCTGCTCGAGCGGTGCCGCGACAACGACATCTCGGTGTATGGCGTGGGCAAGATCCGAGACATCTTCGTGGGGCAGGGGCTCACGGAGGCCGTGTACTCGGACTCGAACGATCACGGCGTCGATCTGACGATCGGATATCTGCGACGGCCGTCGCCGGCGCTCGTCATGGCGAACCTCGTGGACTTCGACAGCAAGTACGGCCATCGGAACGACCCGGATGGGTACGCACACGCCGTCGAGGCTCTCGACCGGCGCCTGCCCGAGGTCGTCGATGGGCTCGACGGCGGTGTGTTGTTGCTCACCGGCGACCACGGCTGCGACCCCACGACGCCGTCGACGGACCACTCACGAGAGCGGACGCCTCTTCTCGCGGCAGGCGTCCCCGGGGGGCCGCACGACGTCGGCGCTCGAGAGTCGTTCGCAGACCTCGGTGCGACGGCCGCGGAGCTCCTAGGGGTGCCATGGGACCTCGAGGGCACCAGCTTCGCCCGGCAGATGGGGTTCTGACGATTGAAGTCGAGTCTTGAGGTGAGCTGGAGGGTCGCCTGGGAACTCCCGCCTGTCTATCGACTTCCACCTGAGGGTTGGTATCAGGCTTCCTGGAGAGGCGGACGACGGACAACATGAGCATCACGGATCCGCGCCATGTCCTCGAGGTCAAGCGTGACGGCGGCCGCCTGGACCCGGACGACCTGCGGGCGTTCATCCTCGGATACGCCCGGGGAGAGATCCCCGACTATCAGGCGTCGGCCTTCCTGATGGCGGCCTTCGTCAACGGGCTCGACGACGGCGAGACGTTGGCGCTGACGCGGGCGATGGTCGATTCCGGGCGCACGATCCTGCTCGAAGGCGTCACGCGCCCGAAGGTCGACAAGCATTCGACCGGCGGAGTCGCGGACGGCGTGACGCTGCTGTTCGCCCCGCTGGCGGCCTCACTCGGTCTCGCCGTGGCCAAGCT
>DASUQY010000162.1:0-3406 GCA_036280315.1 Actinomycetota bacterium | reverse complement strand
CGCCGGCTCGACTTGAGTCGCCCATGATGGTCCGTCTTCGAGTTCGAGCCGCGTTCTTCGCTTGGGTTACCCGGCAGTGTTCTGGATGGGCTCGCCCGCCGCGTCCAGCACCCACCAGACGTCTCCCAGGCCCTGGCCGTTGACATCGCCCGCGGCCTTGTCGTCGGCGAACCGGTACAGGGGCAGATCGTTGTACGTCACTTGCTGCGTGCCGTCATCGCGCGCGACCGTACCGAACAGCGATGCGTCCACACCCTCCCCCGGGAGGAACACACCGGACTGGGCCTCCTCGAGCGGGGGCCACATCGTCGCGCAGTCGTCGTAACACGTCGGTGTCCCGTTCGCTTTTTGGTCCGGCACGAACATGTACAGCGTCATCCCCGCTCCGTCGACGAGCACGTCTCCGAGATCGGTCGACCCGATCGAGATTCTGGTGGGTGGGTCCTCGATTGGAGCACCGGATCCGTCCACGAGCCACCACACGTTGAAGAGTCCCTGGCCGTTGACGTCGCCTGCGGCGCCGTCGCCGGAGAAGTAGTAGAGCGGGAGGTCGTTGTAGGTCGCCTGCATGGTCCCGTCAGTTCGCTCCACGGTTCCCAGCAGGGACTCGTCGACGCCCTCCCCGGCGTTGACCGGACCTTCCAGCGCGGGCCACGCCTGCGCGCAGTCGTCGTAGCACGTCGGCGTCCCGTTCTTCTCCTGGTCGGGCACGAACATGTAGACGGATCTGCCGTCCTCCTCGACGAGCGCCTCTCCGAAGTCCGTGCTCGCCACGGAAATGCTTTCCCCGCTTTCCCCCTCGGGCGAGGAGCCGGACTCCGGCGCGGGCTCGTCGCCTCCGCAGGCGGCGGATGTCACGGCCAAAACAGCGATCAGCAACGCGATCCGACGCATCAGACGCCTCCCTGTCCCAGGGTTTGTCGACGTACTACGGACGGGGCGGCGAGATGGTTCAGAGGCTGTTTTGCAATATCCGAAAACGCGATCGCGGACGGTGACGAAAGAGGAGGCGCGCCTATTGAACGCGGGGTCGCGCTCGGAACCACAGAACGCTGAGCGCGGCGCACGTCGCCACGAAGCCGATGACCGCACCCCAGAGGAACACGACCTCGAACTCTTCGTCGCTCTCGACACCGTTCGAGCCGATGGCCAGGGTGACGAGGCCGACGCCCGCGCCGACCACGAGCGGCAACGCGGCCGCGATCCGCTCGCCGGGCGGTAGGAGGATCCCGACGAAGCCGGCCGCAACCCCGGCAAGGCCGATCAATGCCAACGCGATCGTCATCTGAATGTCCATGCGGCGAGCGTGACGCCCGCGAGCGGTCCGCTCAAGCGACGCCACAGGTTCGTCACGCGTTCGTCACGGGACCGCGGTCATCGGCGAACCGCCAGGGGCGCCGAGGCTCAAGTCGAGGTCGCACTTTTGCCGATGCCACCCAGGATGCGTCGCATCGCCGTGCTCGCCTTGCTCTCCGCTGCAACCCTCGTCGCCGTGCCGGTGCGTGCGTCCGAGGTGCCCGGCACGAGCTGCCGAGTGTTCCCGGCCAACAACATCTGGAACACGCGCGTCGATGCGCTCCCGGTCCACGCCATGAGCGACACGTGGCTCCGATCCGCGAGTGCCTCGTCGACCAATCTCCATCCGGACTTCGGACCACCGTCCTACGGCATCCCGTTCGAAACCGTTGGGCGTCGTCATCCCAAGGTGAGGGTCGACTTCACCTACGCCGGAGAGAGCGATCGCGGGCCGTATCCGTTCGATGGGCGAACGCCGATCGAAGGCGGATCGGACCGGCACGCGCTGATGATCGAGCGGGGAACGTGTCGTCTGTACGAGCTGTTCGCCGCCGACTGGAACGGCGGGAACCCTCGAGCGGGGAGCGGAGCGATCTGGGATCTGGATTCGAACCGCCTTCGTCCAGACACATGGACGTCCGCAGACGCTGCCGGGCTGCCGATCTTCGCGGGCCTTGTTCGAGCCGACGAGGTCGAGGGCGGTCGCATCGCCCACGCGGTCCGCTTCACGGTCTCGTGCACGAACGATTCGTACGTGTGGCCCGCGCGGCACGAAGCGGGTGTGAACGATCCCGGCTGCCCCCCAATGGGCGCCCGGTTCCGCCTCCGCGCGAACTTCGACCTGTCGGAGTTCAGCCCGAAGGCGCGCGTGATCCTTCGCGCCATGAAGCGCTACGGGCTCATCGTCGCCGACAACGGCTCCGACTGGTTTTTCCAGGGCACGCGCGACGGCCGGTGGCGGAACCGCCTGCTCGATCAGCTGAAGTCCGTGCCCGCCTCGGCGTTCGAGGCCGTCGACGTCTCGGCGTGCATGGTCGATCCGGACAGCGGTCAGGCCAACTGTCCGAGCTGAGCCTCAGTGGCCACCGCGCCTGAGAGCGCGACCGTGACGTCCGACGCTCGAGCCGTCCCATGCGACGCGTCCGTTGACGATGACGACGTGGATGCCATCCGCGAAGGTATGCGGCCGCTCGAACGTTGCTCGGTCGATCACGTGTTCGGGATCGAACACGACGAGGTCGGCGAACGCACCGCGCTCGATCGTTCCGCGATGCTCGAGGCCGAACCGGGCGGCAGGTAACGACGTCATCTTCAGGACGGCGTCCTCCAGCGAGAGCAGTTGCTCCTTGCGCGCGTACCTGCCGAGCACGCGAGGGAACGTTCCGTAATAGCGGGGGTGTACCGCGAACGCGCCGAGGGGCCCGTTTGGCGATACCGCGAGCCCGTCCGTCGCCACGAACACGTCTGCGCGTGAGACGATCGTTCGAACGTCGTCTTCGTCCATGGCGTGGCCGACGATGCCGGTGTGCGGGTCGGCGAGCAGCAGTTGCCCGATCGCCTCGGCCGCAGCGATGCCGCGCTCATCGGCGACATCTGCGATCGATCGGCCGGTGAGCGACGGGTCAGCCAGGTGCGAGCCGAGGACGATGCGGTCCCAGCCGATCCCGCGGCCGACGCTCGCCCAGCCTGGCTCGCCCAGTTCGATCGAGCCGAAGAGCCGCTGCGCCGTAGCCGCGTCCGCAACGACACCGGGTAGCTCCTCGGCGGTGACCCACGGCGGGAGCGCCGACGCGAGGCTCGTCTCCCACGCGTCGTACGGGTACTGGTCGGCGGTCACGTCGGCGCCGCGAGCGCGCTCGGCGTCGACGAGCTCGAGCAGCTCTCCGGAGCGTCCCCACATCGGCCGGGTCTCGACCTTCAGGTGGCTCACGTGCGCCGGTGCGCCCGCCCGTCGGCCGATCTCGATGCACTCACCGACGGCGTCGAAGACGTTCGTGTCTTCGCCGCGGACGTGGCTCGCGTAGACGCCACCGATGTCCGCGAGGCCGGTAGCGACGGTCGCGATCTCGTCGATCGAAGCGTGCAAGCCCGGCGCGTACACGAGCCCGGT
>DASUQY010000161.1:0-2706 GCA_036280315.1 Actinomycetota bacterium | reverse complement strand
GGGTACGCCGAGGAGACGCAGCGGCTGATCGACGCGGAGGTCGAGCGCCTGTTGAAGGAGGCGGATGAGCGGGCCGCCGAGCTGCTGCGGTCGCGCCGGACGGCGCTCGACGAGGTCGTCGGCCTGCTGCTGGAGCGGGAGACGATCGACGGCGAGGACATCATGGCCATCGTGGGCGGCACCGCGTCGCGCCCAAAGACCGTCGTCGTTCCGGAGGAGGCACCCAGCAGAACCTGACGGAATGCCCCCTCCGGGGAGACGGTTTTCCTGTACGTGGAGAGGGGAGTTTCGTCCGCGCCGTCTGACGTTCGGCCGTCCGTCACCCTGACGCGAGATGATGCTCGGGTGACGACGTCCGCCGCGCCACCGATGTGCGCCGTCTGTGGGGAGCCGCTCTCCGAGCGCGCCCGGTTCTGCGCCAACTGCGGCGCGCCGGTAGAGACGTCGCTCGGGACCGACGAGCGGAAGATGGTCACGGTCGTGTTCGCCGATCTGGTGGACTCGACCGGCCTGGCCCAGCGCCTGGATCCCGAGCGCGCCCGCGAGGTGCTCGGACGCTTCTTCGACGTGGCCAGCGAGGAGCTGCTCGCCCTCCGGGGCCGGCCCGAGAAGTTCATCGGAGACGCCGTGATGGCCGTGTTCGGCCTTCCGACCGTGCACGAGGATGACGCGCTCCGCGCCGTTCGCGCCAGCCTGGCCATCCGCGGCCGAATGGGAAGGCTCTCCGAGTCGCTGGAGCTGCCCCAGCCGATCGACGTTCACATCGGGATCGAATCCGGCGAGGTGGCCATGGGGATCGGCCCCGCCGGACAGCTGCTCGTGACGGGACCGGTCGTGAACAAAGCGGCACGCCTGCAGGACGCCGCGGATCCGGGGGAGGTTCTCGTTGGCGAGACGACGTTCGCGCTTACGGATCCCGCGGTCAACTACGGGACTCGCCGGGAGATCGCGGCCCAGGGATTCGCGGCTGGCCTTGTCGGGTTCCCCGTCGAGGGGATCTCGATGCGGTCGCGACGCCGAACGATCCCCTTCGTCGGCAGGGGGAGCGAGCTCACGATCGTGCGCGAGACCCTGTCGCGCGTTTCGAGCTCCGGTCGACCATCGCTGGTGACGGTCGTCGGCGAGCCTGGCATCGGCAAGACGCGCCTCGCCGACGAGATCGTCGCCGGCCTGGGCGAGGACGTGACCGTCGCGCGTGGCCTGGACCGCTCGTTCTCGGACACGGCTACGTTCGCGCCTGCGGCGGCGATCGTCGGTGATCTCGCCGGGATCGACGAGAGCGATTCGCCCGAGGTGATCCGCGCGAAGCTGCACGAGCTCGTCGGATCGTCACTCGACGGAGCGGACGCGGACTCGACGGTCGAACGGTTGTCGCTGCTGTTCGGTACGGCCGAGCGCCAACAGGCGGCGTTCGGTCAGGCCGTGCAGGCTGGCACGATCGCGTTGCTCCACGCGCTCGCGCGCGACAGGACGCTCTTGCTCGCCTTCGAGGACGCGCACACCTACAAGCCGGCGATGCTCGATCTGATCGAGCGCCTGGCGACCGCGCCCCACGCCGGCAAGCGCCGCGTGATGATCCTTGCCCTCGCGCGCCCGGAGCTGCTCGACAAACGATCGACCTGGGGAGCGAGCCTCGTGAACGCGGTCACCATCCGGCTCGATCCGCTCACGATGGAGGAATCGATCGACCTCGTCCAGCACGCGGCGGGCGGTCGCATCGACGACGACGAGGCGAGCCAGATCGCCGAGCGCGTCGGCGGCAATCCGTTCTTCATCGTCGAGACGACAGGCATGCTGCTGCCCGATGCGACGGGTAGGCCGTCCCATCGGGGGGCCATCCCACCGACCGTGCACGCGGCCGTGGCCGCGCGCCTCGACGCGCTTCCGGCGAGGCTCCGTGATCTCGCGCGGCGCGCGTCCTCGTTCTTCGTCTCGTTCGACCTGGACGAGCTGCTCGTCGTCGATCCCACTGCGACCCGAGAGGAGATCGCGGCGCTCGAGGAGGCGGAGATCCTCGTCCACGAGGAGGGCAAACGCGCTACCGAGCGCTGGCGCGTACGGCACACCACCGTGAAGGACGTGGCGTACGCGAGCCTTCCGAAGCGGGAGCGCGTTCGCCTGCACGAGGCCATCGCCGACCGGCTGCTCTCGACCGGTCATTCGTCCTGGGCCGCCGACCACCTCGAACTCGCCGCAGTCGCGTCGCTCGATCTGTACCCCGACGACCGGACGACGCCGGAGCGGGCGGCCGACGCGCTGGTCGCCGCAGGCGACCGCGCCAGGCGACGGATGGAGAGCCGTTCGGCGCTCGACTATTACGAGCGCGCGCTTGCGCTGAGTGGACCGGAGGACCGATGGCGCGTTCGCGAGGCGCGCGCACTGGCGGGGATGGGGGAGGCGCACTACTGGCTCGGCGAGTACCGCGCGTCCACCGACAAGTGCCGGCGTGCGGTCGAGCTCGGTACGGAGCTCGACGATCCGTTCACGCTCGCGCTCGCGCTGCGGTTCTTGGGCGACATCGCCATCAACGTCGAGGCGGATTTCGAGCAGGCCGAAGAGCTTCTCGACCGCTCGCTCCAGGCTGCCGAGCGGATGGGTGAACCCTGGGCGATCGCTCGCACGTTGCTGTTCGCGGGCTGGGTCCCGTGGAACCGGAAGGACTTCGACGAGGCCGAGGCGATCTGGCGCCGGGCGCTCGAAGTAGCC
>DASUQY010000160.1:0-4138 GCA_036280315.1 Actinomycetota bacterium | reverse complement strand
GCACCGCGGCGGATCGAAACCGCCGAGGTGGCCCCGTCGTACCGAGGCTCGGAGCTCCCCCGAGATGCCGTCGTCGTCGGCGCCCGCATGTCGCTGGTCGCGGGCGACCGGGCGACGATCCGCGAGAGGATGAACGAAGCTCGCGAGTGGCGCCGCCGAACGCAGCCGCTCGCCGAGCCGAACTGCGGCAGCGTCTTCAAGAATCCGCCATCCGAAAGCGCCGCGCGCCTGATCGAGGAGTCCGGCGGGAAGGCGATGTCGGTCGGTGGCGCCGTCCGCATGAACGCGGGTGCGCACGGACGCGAGATGGCGCACGTACTCGAGAGCATCGACGTCTTCGAACTCCTCCCCGCCGCCCCGCGGCGAATCGAAGCCACCGAGGTGGCCCTGTCGTACCGAGGCTCGGAGCTCCCCCGAGATGCCGTCGTCGTCGGCGCCCGCATGTCGCTGGTCGGGGGCGACCGGGCGACGATCCGCGAGAGGATGAACGAAGCTCGCGAGTGGCGCCGCCGAACGCAGCCGCTCGCCGAGCCGAACTGCGGCAGCGTCTTCAAGAACCCGCCATCCGAAAGCGCCGCGCGCCTGATCGAGGAGTCCGGCGGGAAGGCGATGTCGGTCGGTGGCGCGTCGGTGTCCGCAAAGCACGCGAACTTCATCGTCGCGGGCACCGGGGCGACCGCGACGGACGTCCTGGAGCTGATCCAAGCCGTCCGTGAGCGCGTCCTGGCGCATTCGGGTGTGCTGCTCGAGCCGGAGGTGCATCTCGTTGGCGATCTCGATCTCGCGATCCGCTAAGTCCTTGACGGCGTGGCGCGTCCGACTCGGTCTCGTCGTCGTGGTCAGCTCGGCCCTCGTCCTCGCCGCCGTGGTCGTCTCCCGATCGTCGCTGCTCGACGTCCGCACGATCGAGGTTACGGGCGCGTCGCGCCTGACCGCCGCGCGTGTCATTGCGAGAGCGCACATCGACGGATCGACCAACGCGCTATGGCTGGACGAGGACGCGGTCGAGCGGAGGCTCGAGCGGCACCCGTGGATCTCCGAGGCGTACGTTTCCGTGGCGCTCCCGTCGACGGTCCGCATCTCGATCGTCGAACGGACCCCCGTGGCCGTAGCGACCAACCGGTTCGGCGAGCTGTACATCGCGGCCGATGGAACCTCCCTCGGGCGCGCCAACGACGACGTCGGGCTGCCGTTGATCGAGTCCGCCGGTCGAGAGGTTGCCGCCGCGGCGCTCGCCGCGATGCCGGTGGACGTCCGATCGGCGGTCGAATCGGTCGAATACGGGGACGACGGATCGCTCGAGGTTCGCTTGCACGACGGCGTGACGGTGGCTTACGGCCCAGCGGATCGTCTCGTCGCGAAAGGTCTCGTCGTCGAACGAATCCTGGCCTGGGCGGAGGAGAGCGGGGAGCAGCTCGACTCGGTCGACGTCACCGCCCCTGGGTCTCCCGCCGTCGCGCTCGGCTGAACGCGCCAGACGCGTTCGCGAACTGTCACCGCATCGAACAACGGCGTTGCCGCAGATATTGACGGACCTGGGCGTTTACCGATAGCGTGCACCGATTACCGTCAAGTAGATATATCAATCACGTTTGAGTTGAGGTTCACGGTTGGCTTGACGGAGATGCAGTAAGGCATCGCTGGCAACGGGAGACAAGGAGCGGCGTTTCCCCAGGTAGACCGGGGCGAAGAGCGACCCGGTGGAGCGGAGGTCGCAGTGATGGATTCTCCTCAGAACTACCTCGCCGTGATCAAGGTGCTCGGGATAGGCGGCGGTGGCGTGAACGCCGTCAACCGAATGATCGAGGGCGGGCTCCGCGGCGTTGAGTTCGTCGCGGTCAACACGGACGCGCAGACGCTGCTCATGTCGGATGCCGAGGTGAAGCTCGACGTCGGGCGCGAGACCACGCGCGGCCTCGGAGCTGGCTCCGACCCTGACGTCGGTCGTCACGCCACCGAAGAGCACGCCGAGGAGATCGAGGAGATCCTGAAGGGCGCCGACATGGTCTTCATCACCGCCGGCGAGGGCGGGGGAACGGGGACCGGTGGCGCCCCGATCGTCGCGAACATGGCTCGCGAGCTGGGGGCGCTGACGATCGGTGTCGTGACGCGGCCGTTCGCGTTCGAGGGCCGAGTCCGCGCGATGCAGGCTGACCTCGGTATCACCGAGCTGAAGAAGGCCGTCGACACGCTAATCGTCGTGCCGAACGACCGACTGCTCCAGGTATCGGATCCGAACACGCCGGTGCTCGACGCGTTCCGGATGGCGGACCAGGTCCTGTTTCAGGGCGTCGACGGCATCACGTCGCTCATCACGACGCCCGGTCTCATCAACGTCGACTTCGCGGACGTGAGAACGGTGATGACCGGCGCCGGCTCGGCGCTCATGGGCATCGGTCACGGTACGGGGGACGACCGTGCGGAAGAGGCCGCGCGTTCGGCGATCAGCTCGCCGCTCCTGGAATCCTCGATCGAAGGCGCCCGCGGGGTCTTGCTCTCTATCGCGGGGCCGACGGACCTGTCGCTCCATGAGGTCAACAGGGCGGCGGACCACATCACGCGGGTCGCACATCCCGAAGCAAACATCATCTTCGGCGCCGTCGTCGACGATGCGCTCGGCGAGGAGGTGCGCGTCACCGTCATCGCTGCCGGCTTCGACAAGCAGCTCTCCGCGCCCTCGATGGCCCACCTCGACAGCCGGCTTTCCCGGCTGCTCGAGGAGCCACACCCAGCGCCCGCGAGCGAACGCGTGGACGCGACGCGCGACCGGGAGGACGTGCCCGAGCCGGTCCCGTCGATCCTGGTCGACGAGGAAGACGAGATCTTCCGGCCGGCGCCCGAAACGGTGACGTTCGACGCTGAAGACGACCTCGACATCCCGGACTTCCTGAAGAGCTAGGGACGATCCGGACCGATAACGCCTGGGGCGGCCCGGTGGCGAGAGGCGTCCTTCCCCCGCCTCTGAGCCGGGCCGGCCCCACCTTCGCCGGCACTCGCGAGTTCGCGCGTCGCTCCAGTTGCCGCGCTACCTCCCGACGTCCGCGCTAGGGTCGGCGCGTTGGAGCCGACCAGGGAGCGCGTGCTCGCGAACCTCGAGTCGGTCCGCGAGCGGATCTCTGCGGCCTGCGAACGGTGCGGCCGCGACCCCGCGACCGTCCGCCTCGTGGCGATCGGCAAAGGCGTCGAACCCCACGTCATCTCGTGGATCCGCGAGACAGGGGTCGCGGACCTCGGCGAGAACTACGTTCGCGAGCTGAGGCTCAAACGAGAGCTGATCGGCGGGGTTCGGTGGCACTTCGTCGGCACGCTTCAACGAGGAAGCGCGCACCACGTCGCGGAGCTCGCGGACGTGGTCCACACGGTGGTTCCGGGCAGTGCGTTCGCACGGCTCCAACGAGGCGCTCTCGCGCGAAACCGCTCGATCCCCGCGCTCGTCGAGGTGGACTTCACCGGGGAGCGTGCCGGCGTCGCCCCGGGAGACGTCGTTACGGCGTGCGACGAGGTCGCCGGCGCGCGCGGCGTACGTCTCGCCGGGCTCATGGCCGTGCCCCCGCTGACGCAGACCGCAGAGGAGGCGCGCCCGTTCTTCCGGCGGCTCACCGAGCTGCTGTCGGAGGTCGCGAAGCGGCATCCGCAGGCCGTCGAGCTGTCGATGGGAATGTCGCTTGATTACGAGGTTGCAGTGGAGGAAGGCGCTACCATGGTCCGGCTCGGGACAGCGTTGTTCGGCCCACGGCGTCAGGCGTAGCGGCCGGATCGACGGGAGGTTCTCATGGCCGGCGTGTGGAAGAAGACGCTCACGTATCTTGGTCTCGTCGAGGACGACGAGTTCGAGCAGCTCGACGAGGTCTCTGGCCCGCCGGCGCAAGGTGAGATCAGGCGGTTCCAGCGACCGCAACCGGTACGGGAGCTCGACCACGAACCGGAGCACGGTGGCATCGTTCGAACGATTCCCTCAGCGCGCGCCGCGACGGCCTCTTCGATCCACAAGTCGGAGCCGCGTCGCTTCAACGAAGCTCGCGAGATCGCCGACCGGTTCAAGGACGGGATCCCGGTGATCATGAATCTCCAGAGCACCGACGACACGATCGCCAGGCGCCTCGTCGACTTCGCGTCTGGATTGGTCTACGGCCTCGAC
>DASUQY010000159.1:0-2264 GCA_036280315.1 Actinomycetota bacterium | reverse complement strand
CGGTGCCGGTCAGTTCTTCTTGGAGCGCGAGGAACCCCTCGTTGGCCTTCAGATCGGGGTACGCCTCCGCGACCGCCATCAGCTTGCGGAGGCCCTGGGTGATCTGGTTCTCGGCATCGGCCTGATCCGCGACTGCCGACGCGTCGATCGCCCGCGCGCGCGCCTCCGTCACGCTTTCGAACAGTCCACGCTCGTGAGCCGCGTATCCCTGGACCGTTCGCACGAGGTTCGGGATGAGGTCATACCGGCGACGGAGCTGCACGTCGATCTGGGACCAGCCGTTGTCGACGCGGTTCCGCAGCGCCACGAGGCGGTTGTAGATGAGCACGGCCGCGATGAGCGCGACGACGACGACCGCGACGACGACCCACCCCCAGGCCGGCACGCGCGCGATAGTAGCAACCGCTTCCTCACTGTCTACTTCGCCCGTTCGTAGACGGCCTCGATCCGGGGCGTCACGACGTCCCAGGAGAACTCGCGTGCGCGTTCGCGTCCGGCACGCGACAACTCTCGAGCGAGCGTCGACTCGCGCAACACGCGCGCGATCGCCGACGCGACCGCTTCGTGGTCGGACGGAGGTGCGAGCAACCCGTCGACCCCATCGTGAATCACCTCGCGGTACCCGGGAATGTCCGAGGCCACCACGGGCAGTCCCGCGGCGAGCGCCTCGACCAGCACAATGCCGAAGCTCTCATGGCCCGTTGCGGGTGCGACGAGTACGTCGCACGCGATGTGGTAGCGCGGCAGTTCGACGTTCGGAACCGCGCCCAGCATGTCGACCCGCGCGCGGATCGCGGGGGATAGAAGTTCGAGCGCATCGCGGCCGCGCCCCTCCCCGGCGACCACGAAGACGAGATCGTGGAACTCGGTCGCCAGACGTGCGAACGAGCGGACGGCGACGTCGAATCCCTTCTGCGGATCGAGGCGGCTGGCCCACAGGAGCCGGCGGCCGGCCGGCAGATCGCCTGCGGGCTCGGCCCGCGCCCAGCGATCGACATCGATGCCGTTGGGAACGACCTCGATACCGCCGTCGATGACGGGCGCCACGAACTCGGCGGCTGCCTCCGACACGGCGATCGATGCGCCCAGCTTGCGCGCGACCGAGCGGAGGAACGGCGCCGCGACCGCGAGCAGCCTCGATCGTTCGTGGAACGCGTGGAAGGTGGCGACCGCGGGCGCGCTCGTCGCCAAGACCGTCAGCATCGACGTGCTCGGCGAGAACGGCTCGTGAGCGTGCACGACGTCGGGCTCGAACACGTCCACCAAGCGCCGGATCCGTCGCCAGGACGCGCGTGAGAAGCAGATCGGCGCGACCTTGCCGCCGTAGGGAACACGGATCGGTCTGCCCACGATGCGGACGTCGTTCCCCGAGGCGCTGGTCCGGCCGGGCGTCAACACGAGCGTTTCGTGTCCACGCGAACGCAGCGCTGCGGCCAGCTCGCGAACGTGGACCTGCACACCGCCGGGCGCGTCCCAGTCGTAGGGGCACGCGAGGAGGACCCTCACGGCGCTCGCGCGCCGTTCCACCCCGGCTGGAACATGTGCCAGTCGGCCGGCTTCGCCGAGATCGCGCGTTCGAACTCGGTGGCCATCGCCTGCGACAGCGCGCGCACGTCCTGCCGCGTATCGCGCGTCCGGTCGATCTTGATCGGGGAGCCGATCCTGATCTCCCAGCCCTCGTCGAGCGTGTAGACGGGACAGACCAGCAGCGGCGCGCCGGTCGCGAGCGACAGCACCGCCGGACCGGCCGGGACTCGCCACGGCGCGCCGAACATCTCGACCTCCACGCCGCGCCCGGTGAGATCGCGATCGGCGACGAGCGCGACCAACCAGTTGTCGGCGAGCAGTTGCTTCAGCTGCGCCCCGACGTGCCCGTTCTTCGCCAACGGGACGATGCGCATGCCGAGCTCCTCGCGATGTCTCAGGAACAGGTCCGAGAGTCGCGGCGGCCGAAGCTCCTCCGCCACCGACGCGATGCGGTAGCCCTTCAGGGCTAGCCAGTGGCCGGCAACGTCCCAGTTCCCCATGTGCGGCAGGACGCACACGACGCCGTTCCCGAGTTCGAGCGCCTGGTCGATGTGGTGGATCTCCGCGACCCGAGTGCGCGCGTTGAGCTCCTCGCGCGTTGCCACCCGAACGCGGAACGAGTCGTACCAGTACCGCGCGTACAGATCGAAGGCCTCGCGTGTCGAGATCTTCACGCGCACCTCGTCGACGTCCAACCCGAGGGCGCGGGCCTGGTTCGCGGCGACCGTCGCACGGAC
>DASUQY010000158.1:0-18386 GCA_036280315.1 Actinomycetota bacterium | reverse complement strand
ACACGGAGTACCGCACGTGGCAGCAGGGCGTCACCTACGTCACCCGGGCCGACTACCTGTCGCCGTTCTTCAACGAGACCGCGTACTGCCTGGCGGCCGAACGGCTGCTCGGGATCGAGGCGCCGTCCCGCGCGCAGGTCCTGCGGGTCCTGTTCATGGAGCTGAACCGGATCGCGTCCCATCTCGTCTGGATCGCCACCGCGGGGTTGGAGCTCGGCGCGGTCAGCTTGACGCTCTACGGGTTCCGAGAGCGCGAGACGATCCTCGAGGTATTCGAGGCTGCGACCGGCCTCCGCATGAACCACGCCTACGTGCGCATCGGCGGGGTCGTGATGGACCTTCCCGATGGTGCCGAGGAGAAGATCGAGGGGCTCCTCGAGGTGCTCCCCGGCCGGATCCACGAGTACGAGAATCTCTTGTCTCGAAACCCCATCTGGCTCGAACGGAACGTCGACGTCGGCCCGCTGTCCCCAAAGGACGCGCTCGCCCTCGGGGTGACGGGACCGATCCTTCGCGCGAGCGGCGTTTCACGGGACGTCCGTCGTGACGAGCCGTACTGCGGCTACGAGACCTACGAGTTCGACGTGCCCGTACGCGACGCAGGCGACTGCTACGCGCGCTTCGAGGTGCGGATCGAGGAGATGAAGCAGTCGCTCAGGATCGTCGAGCAGGCGATCGAGCGTCTGCGCGATCCCGGTCCGGTGATGATCGAGGACCCCAAGGTGCGGTGGCCGGCGCAGCTCGAGGTTGGGCCGGACGGCATCGGCAACTCGGAGCGATACGTCAAGCACATCATGGAGGAGTCGATGGAAGCCCTCATCCATCACTTCAAGATGGTCACCGACGGCATCTCGGTCCCTGCCGGCGAGGTGTACGTTCCGGTGGAGTCGCCACGCGGCGAGCTCGGCTACTACGTGGTCTCCGATGGCGGGAACCACCCGTACCGCGTCAAGATCCGTGACCCGTCCTTCGTCAACCTCCAGGCCGTTCCGCGGATGGTCGATGGCGGGCTGGTGGCCGACACGATCGCGGTGATCTCGAGCGTCGATCCGGTGATGGGCGGGGTCGATCGTTGACGCCCGGAATCGACCGCTGATGGCGGTTCTCGGCGCCGAGGATCGCGCGCGCGCGGCAGAGATCATGGCGCGGTACCCGAAAGGCCGCGAACGCGCCGCGATCATCCCGTTGCTGTATCTGGTGCAGTCCGTCGAGGGACACGTGACCCGGGACGGGCTGCGTGACGTCGCCGAGCTGCTGGGCACGACGACGGCGGAGGTCGAGGCCGTCGCGAGCTTCTACACGATGTTCCGTCTCCGGCCGACGGGAACGCACCTCGTGAACGTCTGCACGAACCTTTCGTGCGCGCTGGTCGGGGCGCGGGACGTGTTCGAAGCGGCGCACGATGCCACAGGAGCTCCCCACGGCGGCGATGTGTCGGACGACGGGATGTTCACCGTGCACGAGGAGGAGTGCCTCGGTGCCTGCGACGCGGCGCCCGTCGTGCAGGTCGACTTCGTGAACCACGACAAGGTCTCGCCGGAACGCATGCGCGAGATCGTCGACCGTCTTCGGAACGGCGAAGTGCCGGAGCCGGCGCGTGGCATCGCCCCCACGGACTTCAAGCACGCCTCTCGGATCCTCGCGGGGATTGACGGGGGGTACGGGGGGCCTACGAGCGAGGCCCAAGGCGAAACGAAGCGTGAGGTCGCTCAGCCGAGCGGTGGCCCCCCGGCAGGAGAGGAATGACCGACAAGATCATTACCGCGAATTGGGGGAACGACGAGATTTTCTCCCTCGACGGGTACCGCGCGGACGGAGGATACGAGGCGCTCCGCACGGCGCTCGATATGACGTCAGCGGACCTGATCGACGTCGTGAAGGCGTCTGGTCTCCGAGGGCGAGGCGGGGCTGGGTTTCCCACGGGAGTGAAGTGGTCGTTCGTTCCGCAGGACACAGGCAAGCCGACGTACGCAGTGGCGAACTTCGACGAGTCCGAGCCGGGCACGTTCAGCAACCGCGAGCTGATCGAGCGGGAGCCGCATCAGTTCCTCGAGGGCCTGGCCATCGCCACGTACGCGATCGGCAGCCACGACGCGTACGTCTACTGCCGGGGTGAGTTCCTGTGGCCCGACCTGGTCCTCCAACGGGCGATCGCCGAGGCGTACGACGCCGGTATCTTCGGCGAATCGGTTCTCGGTACCGGCTACGAGATCAACGTCATCCAGCACCGCGGTGCCGGTGCCTACATCTGCGGCGAGGAGACGGCGCTCCTGTCATCGCTCGAGGGCTACCGCGGACAGCCGCGACTCCGTCCTCCGTTCCCGGCTGTCGAAGGTCTGTTCGGCTGCCCAACGCTGATCAATAACGTCGAGACGCTCTGCAACGTGCCGCACATCATTCGGAACGGCGGTGGGTGGTTCGCCAAGATCGGTCCCGAGAAGTCGCCGGGAACGAAGATCTTCAGCGTCTCCGGCAAGGTCGAGCGTCCGGGCAACTACGAGCTGCCCATGGGAACGGCGCTCCGAACGCTGCTCGAGGAACACGCCGGCGGTGTGAGGGACGGGAAGCGCCTGAAGGCGTGGACGCCCGGCGGTTCGTCCACGCCCATGCTCACCGAGGAGCACCTGGACGTAGACCTCGACTTCGAATCGATCGCCGCTGCTGGATCGCTGCTCGGCACGGGGGCGATCATCGTGATGGACGAAAGCGACTGCATCGTCGAGGCGACGCGACGTCTCATCGCGTTCTACGCGCACGAGTCGTGCGGCAAGTGCACGCCGTGCCGGGAGGGCACATGGTGGGGTGCCCGCGTTCTCGAACGGATCGAGGCAGGGTACGGCAGGCCGGAAGACCTGCCCCTCCTGGAGGACTTGGGGCAGAACATGCTG
Organism: Actinomycetota bacterium; assembly: GCA_036280315.1. GTDB lineage: Bacteria > Actinomycetota > UBA4738 > UBA4738 > HRBIN12 > CALGFI01. The sequence goes on along the minus strand of DASUQY010000158.1, from coordinate 15,498 downwards.
TTCCGCGCGTTCTGCGCGCTCGCGGACGGCGCGGTCAGCCCGATCCAGTCCAGCCTGAAGCACTTCCGCGACGAGTACGAGGCGCACATCGCCGAGCGGCGCTGCCCCTTCACCGGCCGCGGCCCGGGTGTGGTGAACGAGACGGTCAAGGCGCCGGCCGGCGACCGCGGGCTGAGCGAGGTCCTCGGATGAGCAGCCCTGCGCCGGAGTTGGTGACGCTCACCGTCGACGGCAAAGAGGTCACCGTTCCCAAGGGCACGCTGGTGATCCGCGCCGCCGAGCAGTTGGGCATCGAGATACCGCGATTCTGCGATCACCCGTTCCTCGATCCGATCGGTGCCTGCCGCCAGTGCTACGTCGAGATCGAGGGACAGCGCAAGCTGTTCACGTCGTGCACGACGGATGTAGCGCCGGGCATGGTGGTGAAGACGCAGAACGCCTCGGCCGTCGCGAAGGACGCGCAGGTCGCGAACCTCGAGTTCCTCCTTCTGAACCATCCGCTCGACTGCCCGATCTGCGACCGCGGCGGCGAATGCCCCCTGCAGGATCAGGCGCTGGCGTTCGGCCCGGGCGAGAGCCGGTACACCGAGCCGAAGCGCGTGTACGCCAAGCCGCTGCCGCTGTCGCCGCTCGTAGCGCTCGACCGCGAACGATGCGTGCTGTGCGCCCGTTGCACGCGATTCTGCGACGAGATCAGCGGCGACCGGTTCATCGAGCTGTTCGAGCGCTCCGCGGGCGAACGCGTCTCGATCGCCGCCGGTGAGGACTTCCGCTCACCGTTCAGCGGGAACACGGTTCAGATCTGCCCCGTCGGAGCACTGACTTCGACCCCCTACCGATTCGCCGCTCGTCCGTTCGATCTGTCGAGCGCGGACTCTGTGTGCGGGCACTGCTCCTCCGGGTGCAACGTGAAGGTCGACATGCGCCGCGGCGAGATCGTGCGCGTGCTCGCGCGCGACAACGTCGAGGTGAACGACGCCTGGATCTGCGACAAGGGCCGGTACGCCTTCCGCCATTCGGACCTCGACACGAGAGTCACGACACCGTTGATCCGCGACCACGGTCTGGAGCCGGCATCGTTCGACGAGGTGTTCGGCGAGATCGCCCGGTGGTCGAAGGGCGCGCGCGTCGCCTTCATCACCGGTGGCCGGCTCGCCGACGAGGACGCGTATGCGTTGTCGAAGCTCGCGCGCACGGTGTTCGCGTCGAACGATATGGATCACCGGCGCTCGTTCAACGGAGGACGTGCGGAGGAGGTCGCCGCCGGGGTCCCGCTGTGGACAACGTACGAGGACGTTGAGCGCGCCCCGGCCATCCTCGTCGCCGGTGTGGACACAGAACAGGAGGTGCCGATCCTTCATCTTCGGATCCGCAAAGCCGTTCGTCGCGGCGCGCGCGTGTTCGTGATCCATCCGCGGATGACGCGACTGGCCGACGTCGCCGAGCACGAGCTCGCCCGGCCGGAGCACCAGACGTACGTGCTCGAGCAGATTCATGAAGCGGCCGAGGGCGAGGAGTCGTTCGCCGGTCGCGTGGCATCGGCACTTCGAGCGGCGGGCGGGGACGCCGTCGTGATCGCCGGCGAACGCCTGACGGAGCACCCGCTCGCGGCGGACGTCGCGCTCTCGGTGGCGAACCGCTTCGGCTCGAGGTTCGCGTTCGTCACTCGGCGCGCGAACGACCGCGGCGCGCTCCGTGCCGGCGTCCATCCCTCACTGCTTCCGGGAGGACGCCGCCTGAGCGTCGACGACGAACGCGCGGTCGTCGAGGCTGTGTGGGGCCAGCTTCCATCGGCCTCGGCCGGCCGCTCGACCAGGCAGATCCTCGAGGCCTCGGCGAATCGCGAGATCGACGTGCTGTTCCTGATCGGTGTCGATCCCCTTCGCGATCTGCCGAATGACGCGCTGACCACGCGCGCGCTCCGCAACGCCCGGTACAAAGTCGTTCAGGGGCTCGAGCTCGGTGACCTGGAGCCATACGCCGATGCGTTCCTCCCGGCGACGGCGTGGCCGGAGAGGGAAGGCCGGACGACGGACTGGGAGGGTCGCCCGCAGTCCTTCAGTCCGGTTCGCGCGCCTGCCGGTGTCTCAAGGCCGGACTGGCAGATCTTCGTCGGGCTCGCGGAGGCCATGGGAGGCAGCCTCGGGTTCGAGACGATCGACGCGCTCCGCGAGGAGGCTGCTGCGCTCCTCGCACCGCGCGAGGTTCCCGTGCGCTCCACCGCGTGGACCGGAACGGGCCGGCCCCAGCTCGCCGGCGAGCTCACCGCATTCACCTATCCGCTGCTCGTGGACGAGGGCCGGATGGTCGAGGGCGCCGACGAACTCAAGGCCGCGCTCGAGGAGGAAGTCTTCGTCGAGATGCATCCGGAGGACGCCGAGAAGCATGCGCTGCACGACGGCGATCGGGTGCGCGTTCGAACGGAGACGTCGGAGGCAGAGCTTCCGCTGCGCGTGACGGGGGACGTCGCGAAGGGCGCCGTGTTCGTTCCGTTCAATCAGCCCGGGTTCGCCGCGAACCGGTTGCTCGGGGCCGGCTTCATCGAACCGGCCACGGTCGAGCCGGTGCGGGCCGCGGAGGGGGCGAACGTTGTGCCGACCCCCGTGGAGGCATGATGGACTGGCTCGACTGGGTACTGCTCGTCGCCCGCGTGGTCGTCGTCTTCTTTGCGCTGCTCGTCAGCGTGTTGGTCTTGATCTGGATCGAGCGCAAGGTCATCGCCGACATGCAGACGCGCGTCGGGCCGATGCGCGCCGGTCCACGAGGCGTGCTCGTGACCCTCGCCGACGGCATCAAGCTCTTCTTCAAAGAAGGCATCACACCGACGCTCGTGGACCGGCCCGTCTACGCGATCGCCCCCGTCATTGCCCTGCTTCCGGCGTTCCTGTCGTTCGCTGTGATCCCGTTCGGACCCGGTGTCGAACTGTTCGGCCGTCACGTTCCGTTCCAGATCGCCGACCTCAGCATCGGCGTCCTGTGGATCCTGGCCATGGGGTCGCTGATGGTCTACTCGATCGTCCTCGCGGGCTGGGCCAGCGGCTCGAACTACCCGCTCCTCGGCAGCATCCGAAGCACCGCGCAGATGATCAGCTATGAGGTGGGGTTGGCGCTCGCGCTGGTCGCCGTCCTCATGTACTCGGGTTCGCTGCGGATGTCGGAGATCGTCGCCGGCCAGGACACGGTGTGGAACATCGTGCCGCAGTTCCCTTCGTTCGTGATCTACCTGATCGCGGGGCTGGCCGAAACCAACCGTCCGCCGTTCGACCTTCCTGAGGCCGAGTCCGAGCTCGTCGCCGGCTACCACACCGAGTACTCCGGCATCAAGTTCGCCATGTTCTTCCTCGGCGAGTACCTCAACACCATCACCGTTGCCGCTGTGGCGACGACGCTGTGGCTCGGCGGGTGGCGAGGTCCGGCGCCGGACTTCCTGCCGTGGCTGTGGCCGCTCCTGTGGTTCCTGCTGAAGGTGTTCCTGATCATCTACGTCTACATCTGGGTTCGCGCGACGCTGCCGCGGTTCCGCTACGACCGGCTGATGAGCTTCGGGTGGAAGGTCCTGATCCCGTTCGGGCTCGTGTGGATCCTGGCCACGGGAGCGGTCGTCGTGCTGCCCGATGTCTACAGCCGACGCGCGGTCATCATCGGCGCGGCGCTCGTTGTGGCCGCGGTTCTCGCTCTCTCACTCGTGTGGCCGCTGTTCTCGCGACCCGCTTCCCGAGAGGTACGACAGCCGTGAGTGACCGGCGGCCGGGCGTCGACTTCGGCGGTGCGATCGGCGCGATCGCGAAAGGCATGGGAACCGTCTTCAAGCAGGTCTTTCGTCGCGACGTCACCGAGCAGTACCCGACCGAGATCGTGCAGCCGCCCCCGCGGAGCCACATCGGGCGTCACCTGCTGAACCGGCACGAGAACGGCCTCGAGAAGTGCATCGGGTGCGAGCTCTGTGCGTACGCCTGTCCCGCCGACGCGATCTGGGTGGTCGGTGAGGACAACGACCCCGAGAATCCGACGAGCCCGGGGGAAAGGTTCGCGAAGGATTACCAGATCAACTACCTGCGCTGCATCATGTGCGGCCTCTGCGTGGAGGCGTGCCCCACGCGCGCGCTCACGCTAACCAGCGCCTATGAGATGAGCTTCTTCTCCCGCGAGGAGGCCATCCTGACCAAGGAGCAGCTCCTCGAGCCGCCGCTGCCGCTCGGAACGGCGCCCGGGACCGGAGAGGGCTAGATGCCGCTCGACAACGTCGTGTTCTGGGTGTTCGCGCCGATCTCGATCGGCAGCGCCATCGGCATGCTCTTCCAGCGCAATGCGGTTCACGCGGCGCTGTTCCTCATCGTGAACTTCTTCACGATCGCCGTCTTCTTCTTGATCCTCGGCGCCCCGTTCCTGTTCGCCGTGCAGATCATCGTGTACGCGGGCGCGATCATGGTGCTGTTCCTGTTCGTGATCATGCTGCTCGGCGTCGACCGCGAGGAGACGCTGATCGAGCAGCTCCGAGGACAGCGGCCGCTGGCGATCGTCCTCGGCCTGGGGGTCGCGGTCGAGCTGTTCTTCGCGATCAGGGCCGGTGTTGGGTTCGCCACGCGCGGGCCTGAGAACTTCGACGAGGTGGCGAACCGCGGCCTCGTCGGAAACGCCGAGGCGCTCTCGCGAGTGCTGTTCCGCAACTACTTCTTCCCGTTCGAGGTGACGTCGATCCTGCTGATCATCGCCGCGATCGCCGTCATGGTCCTGGCGTCCAGACGAGCTCGCGCGATCACGCGCGCCGAGCAGGCGGCCGCGGTCGATCGGCGCGAGCCGGAGCCCGTCGCGTGAGGACGCCGATCGCATACTTCTTGATCCTGTCGGCTGCGCTGTTCGCCATCGGCACCGTCGGCGTGCTGGTGCGCCGGAACGCGCTGGTGATCTTCATGTCGGTCGAACTGCAGCTGAACGCGGTGAACGTCGCGCTCGTCGCGTTTAGCCGGATGCACAACGAGCTCGACGGCCAGGTGCTGGCGTTCTTCTCGATGGTCGTCGCCGCGGCCGAGGTGGTCGTCGGCCTCGCGATCATCCTGAACGTGTACCGACGGCGGCATAGCGCCATCGTCGACGACGTGAGCCTGCTGCGAGGCTGACGATGTTTGACCTGGTGTGGTTGATCCCCGCGGTCGCGCTCGCGGGCGCCATGGCCAACCTGTTCGTCGGCCGAAAGATGGGGCGACTGGCCGGGCCGCTCGGGACGATCGCCGTCGGAGCCGGTTTCGTGCTGGGTCTGCTGATCCTGTTCGACCTGCTCTCGTCGCCCGGCGAGGAGCGAACCCACGTCGTTCGGCTGTACGAATGGTTCGCGGCCGGCCGCTTCTCGGTCAGCGCGGCGTTCCGGGTCGATCCGCTATCGATCACGATGGTGCTCGTCGTCACCGGTGTCGGCGCGTTGATCCACGCGTACGCCGTCGGCTACATGGAGCACGACCCGCGGCCTGACCGGTTCTTCGCCTACCTGAACCTGTTCGTCTTCTTCATGCTCGTGCTGGTCTTGGCGGACAACTACCTCCTGCTGTACCTGGGCTGGGAGGGTGTGGGTCTGTGCTCGTACCTGTTGATCGGGTACTGGGGCGACCGGCCGGCCGCAGCTTCGGCTGCGAAGAAAGCGTTCATCACGACGCGGATCGGGGACTCCGCGATGTTGCTCGGGATCGTCCTGATCTTCGTGCACTTCGGGTCGCTCGAGTTCGGCGAGGTCCTCGGTGAGCGCGCGGGTCAAGGGATCGCGTCTGAGGGCGCGTTCACCGCGATCTCCTTGCTGCTGCTCGCCGGCGCGGTCGGGAAGTCTGCGCAGTTGCCGCTCCACGTGTGGCTCCCCGATGCGATGGAGGGCCCGACGCCGGTCTCGGCGCTGATCCACGCCGCGACCATGGTGACGGCGGGCGTCTACCTCGTCGTCCGCTCGCACGTCCTGTTCGAGCAGTCGGACATCGCATTGCCGGTCGTGCTGGTCATCGGGCTGATCTCGGCGGTGTACGCCGCGCTCGCTTCGATCGGGCAGTTCGATATCAAGCGCGCGCTCGCGTACTCCACGATGAGCCAGATCGGCTTCATGTTCTTCGCCGCCGGGATGGGCTCGTACACCGGCGCGATGCTTCTGCTCGTGTGCCACGCGTTCTACAAGGCTCTGTTGTTCCTCACCGCCGGGAACGTCATGCACGGGCTGCACGACGAGACGGACCTGCGGCGCATGGGCGACCTACGACGCGAGATGCCCATCTCCGCCGTGTGGTTCTCGATCGGCGCGTTGTCGCTCGCGGGGATCCCGCCACTCGCGGGGTTCTTCGCCAAGGACCACATCGTGAACTTCGCCAGCACGTCTGGCCGGACGGCCGCGTACGTGGTCGCGCTCGTCGCCGCGTTCCTGTCCGCGTTGTACATCTCGCGACCGCTGTTCCTGGCGTTCTTCGGGAGCAATCGCTACGAGGGACGCGCGCACGATGCCCAGTGGTCGATGCACGCGCCGCTCGTGGTCCTCGCCGTGGGCGGCGTCGTCGCGGGCCTGCTCCTCGGGCTCCAGGCCGAGGGCGGTGTCCTCGAGCGGTTCCTGGAGCCGACGCTCGGCGCTCCGGAAGCCGCGCATCTCGGCCTGCCGGAGGGCGTCCTCGTCGTCATCGGGAGCGTCGTCGCGATCGGCGCGGTCGCGCTCGGGTGGTGGATCTGGGCCTCCGGTCGTGTCGATTGGGAAGCCTTCCCCAGACGGCAACCGGAGCTCGCGGGATGGCTGTCGAACGCGTTCTACGTCAACACGCTCTATGCGTGGCTCGTCCGGATCCCCGGCACCGACTTCAGTCGCAGCGTTCGCGTCGTCGACGACCGCGTCGTCGACGGCACCGTGAACGAGGTGGCGGAGGACGTCGGACGGGCGTCGAGGATCGCGCCGATCCTCCAGTCGGGGTTCGTCAGACAGTACGCACTCGTGTTCCTGCTCGGCGCCGGCGTTCTGCTGCTGATCCTGGGACTGAGGTTCTAACGATGCCCTGGCTCACCATCGTCATCTTCCTCCCGCTCGTCGGGATCCCGTTCATGCTGTGGCGAGGGCTGAGCGACGCCTACGCGAAGTGGCTGACGCTCTCGGTCATGCTCGCCGACCTCGCGTTCGCGGTCGGCGCGCTCGCCGCGTTCGACCAGTCGGCCTCCGGTTACCAGCTCGTCGAGCAGGTCGAATGGGTCTCCTCGGTGGGACTCTCCTACCTGGTCGGCGTGGACGGATTCAGCATCTGGCTCGTCGTCCTGTCGGCGGTGATGTTCCCGATCGGCGTCCTGTCTGCCTGGAGCGTCACCCATCGCGTCCGAGAGCTCATGGCGCTGACGCTCGCCCTGCAGACCGTCGTGATCGGCGCGTTCTGCGCGCTCGACGTCCTCCTTTTCTTCGTGTTCTTCGAGGCGCTTCTGTTCCCGATGTTCCTGATCATCGGGATCTGGGGGTCGGCTCGCCGCGTGTACGCGAGCGTCAAGTTCTTCCTGTACACGATGCTCGGCTCGGCGTTCATCCTCGTCGGTCTGCTCTACCTGTGGGCCCAGGCGTCGCACCAGTTCGGACAGGGCAGCTTCGACATCCGCCTGCTGGAGCAGCTCTCGCTGTCGGTCGGCGAGCAACGGTGGCTGTTCCTGGCGTTCTTCATCGGGTTCGCCGTCAAGGTCCCGGTCTTCCCACTTCACACCTGGCTGCCCGACGCCCACACGGAGGCCCCAACGCTCGGGTCGATCGTGTTGGCGGCGCTCCTGCTGAAGGCGGGGCCGTACGGCATGTTGCGATTCAACCTGGACCTGTTCCCCGAAGCGGCCCGGTACTTCGCCGATGCGATCGCCGTGCTGGCGTTGATCGGCATCGTGTACGGAGCGATCGTCGCGATGATGCAGACGGACGTAAAGCGACTGGTCGCGTACTCGTCGGTGAGCCATATGGGGTTCGTGATCCTCGGCATCTTCACGCTCACGTCCGAGGGAACGAGCGGCGCCGTGATCCAGATGGTGAACCACGGATTGTCGACCGGACTGCTGTTCCTCGTCGTGGGGATCCTGTACGAGCGTACGCACACCCGCGAGATCGCCGACATGGGCGGCCTCGCGCGGGTCACGCCGGGCATCGCCGCCGCGTTCCTCGTCGCGTCGCTCTCGTCGATCGGCCTGCCCGGACTGAACAACTTCATCGGTGAGTTCCTGGTCATCCTGGGGGCGTTCGGTTCGGATCGGCTCTTTGGCGCGATCGCGGTGACCGGCGTCGTCCTCGGAGCTGTCTACATGCTGTGGGCGTACCAGCGGACGTTCGAGGGCCCGCCGGTCGATCGATGGCGTGGGATCCGTGACGTCCTGCCGCGGGAGATCGCGGCCATCGTGCCGATCGTCGCGCTGATGGTGGTGATCGGCGTGTACCCGAAGCCGGTGCTCGAGCGGATCGACCCATCCGCAAGCGGCGTCGTCAGGTGGGTTCGCGCGGTCGAGACGGACCAGGCGGGGCTGCCGGGCGGCATCCGCGCCGAGGTCCAGCCTTCATACCGGCCTCCCCCCGAGGCCCAGACCGTGGGTCCCGGATGATCACCACGCCGGAGATCGACGTCGTCGCGATCGGGCCCGAGCTCGTCCTGGTGGGCTCAGCGATCGTCGTCCTCCTCGTTCCGGTGGTCTGGCGCGGCCCGGCACACGTTGCGGTTCTGGGCCTCTCCCTCGCCGGGGTCGCCGGCGCGCTCGTCGCGTCGGTCCTGTTGTGGAACCGAGAGGGCGAGCCGACGGCGCTCGCCGGCGCGGTGGCCGTGGACCGGTTCGGCGTCGTCGTACGGCTGCTCCTGCTGGTGATCGCCGCGATCAGCCTCCTGTACGGCCATCATTACTTCGAGCGCTCCGACGAGTGGCGGGCCGAGTTCTACGCGCTGGTGCTGCTCGCGACGTCGGGGATGACGCTCATCGCCGTCGCCGCGGACCTGATCGTGGTGTTCCTGGCGCTCGAGATCCTCTCGCTGGCTCTGTACGTGATGACCGGCCTGTCGTCACGTCTCGGTTCCGTCGAGGGCGCGATGAAGTACTTCCTCCTCGGTGCGTTCTCGTCGGCGTTCTTCCTGTTCGGCGTGGCGATGGCGTACGGTGCGACCGGGTCGACCAGCCTCGCGTCGATCTCGCGGGCGCTGGCGGGTGCGACCGAGGGCGTCGCGCTTGCGCTCGCGGGGATGGGACTGCTGGCGGTTGGATTCGCCTTCAAGGTCTCGGCGGTGCCGTTCCACATGTGGACGCCCGACGTCTACCAAGGTGCTCCGACTGCCGTCACCGCCTACATGTCGGCCGCGACGAAGGTCGCCGCGTTCGCCGCGTTGATCCGCGTCTTCAACATCGCGCTGCAGCCGCTCGCGTGGGACTGGCGTCCGCTGGTGTGGGCACTGGCCGCGATCTCTGTGGTTGTCGGATCCGTGCTGGCGATCGCGCAGACCGACATCAAACGCATGCTCGCGTACTCGAGCATCAGCCACGCGGGGTTCGTGCTGACCGGCGTTGTGGCCGCGGGGGAAACGGGGATCCGCGCAGCCCTGTTCTACTTGGCTGCGTACGCGTTTACGGTGCTCGGTGCGTTCGGAGTCGTGATGCTCGTCTCGGCGCGTGGAGAGCTCCGAACGACCCTTACCTCCTATCGGGGACTCGGGCGCAGGAGCCCCCTCCTCGCCGCGCTGCTCGTGTTGTTCCTGCTGTCGCTGGCCGGCATCCCGCCGACGGCGGGGTTTGTCGCCAAGGTGTACGTGTTCGGCGCGGCGATCGACGTCGGGGCGTGGCCGCTCGCGCTCGTCGGCGTCGTGGCCAGCGTTGTGGCCGCCTTCTTCTACCTGCGAGTGATCGTGCTCATGTACATGCAGGAACCCGAGGGCGTGGCCGAGACGGACGAGACGGTTCTGCCTCGGCTGGCGGTTACCGTTCCGGCGTTCGCGGTGCTCGCGCTCGGAGTGTTCCCCGGGCTCATCGCCGGGTTCCTGGACCGGGCGGCGGTGCTTCATTGGTGATGCTGCCCCGTGCCCGGGTAGGGTCAGCCCCACGTGAGGGCCCGAGCGAGGCCAGTGAAGGAAGAGTGACGGGAGAGTGAGCCGCCGCATCATCCCCGGTCTGGAGGCGCCCGACGCCGAGCTCGAGCGCGCCGTTCGCGCTCGCCTGGACGAGGTCGAGGCTGCGCTGGAGAAAGCCGTCCGGGCCGACTCCGACATGCTCGCCCGCACCTCGTCGTATCTGCTGAAGGCGGGGGGCAAGCGGTTCCGCCCGATGTTGGTGCTGCTGTCGGGGTACTTTGGCGACCCGACCGACCCCAGGCTCATCGCCGGCTCGGCAGCGATCGAGCTCGTCCACCAGGCCACGCTGTACCACGACGACGTCATCGACGAGGCCGATGCGCGTCACGGCGTGCCCGCCGCGAACGTCCGGTGGAACAACACCGTGGCGATCCTCACCGGCGACTACCTGTTCGCGCGGGCATCGGAGATCTCGACAGATCTCGGTACGGACATCTGCGCCCTCCTCGCGCGGACGATCGCCACCCTCTGCGACGGGCAGATCCGAGAAGTGGAGGCCGCCGGCCGCGTCGACCAGACCGAAGACGCGTACATGGAGATCATCCGGCGGAAGACGGGCGCACTGATCGCGACGTCGTGCCGTCTGGGAGGGATGCTCTCCGACGCTCCGGCTGAGGACGTTGACGTGCTCGAGGAGTTCGGCGAGGCGCTCGGCCTCGCATTCCAGCTGTCGGACGACATCATGGACGTGACGGCCACCGAGCGCGAGCTCGAGAAGGAGCCCGGTCAGGACCTTCGCGAGGGCGTCTTCACGTTGCCCGTCCTGCACGCGCTGAATCGGGGTCCGGACGGCGGCGAGCTCCTCGCTCTGCTCGCGTCCGGGCGCGCGGAACGCGACGGCCTGGCGCGGTCGCTCGAGATCGTTCGTTCGGCCGAGGGACTCGCGCACGCCCGAGCCGCGGTGGTCGCAGAGGTCGACAGGGCGCAGGGCCTCGTTCGGCGGCTCCAGCAGGGCACCGCGAGCTTCGCGCTCTACCAGCTTGCCGAATACCTAGCGGCGCGGTGCGACGCGAGGGCCGGGGTGCGGGGGCTCAAGAAGTGAGCGAGCGCAAGCGAACGAACGTAGCCCCCGCGAGGCAAGCAGGCTTCGGTTGTTAGAATCCGCGACGCTCGAGAAAACCTTCACAAGCGCGGAGCCCCACTAAGTGGAGACCTACTACGAGTCCTACGGGGTCGTCCTCGCGGTCCTGGTGACCGGCATCGGGCTCGTTGCGGTGGCGTTCGGGGCCGCGCGACTGGTTGCCCCCCGGCGTCCGATCCCCACGAAGCTTCTGACCTACGAGTGCGGTATTGATCCCGTGGGCCAGGGCTGGTCGCAGTCGCAGGTCCGCTACTACATCTACGGCTTCCTGTTCGTGATCTTCGACGTCGAGGCCGTCTTCCTGTTTCCGTGGGCCGGCATCTTCGAGGGGCTCGGCTACCAGGCAGTCGTGGAGATGGGCATCTTCATCGGCATCCTCGCGGTCGGGCTCCTCTACGCGTGGCGCAAGGGGGTGCTGCGGTGGGCCTGATCACCGAGAAGACGCCGCTCGCCCAGATTCAGCCGGTCAAGTTCCTCCTCAACTGGGGGCGGCGCTACTCGCTGTGGGTGTTCAACTTCGGGCTCGCGTGCTGCTCCATCGAGTTCATCGCCGCATCGACGTCCAAGCACGACTTCATCCGGTTCGGCGTGATCCCCTTCGCGCACGGGCCGCGACAGGCGGACCTGCTCGTCATCGCCGGAACGCCGACGGACAAGATGTCGCCGGTGATCAAGCGCCTGTACGACCAGATGCCCGAACCCAAGTACGTGATCTCGATGGGATCCTGCGCCAACTGCGGGGGCCCCTACTGGGACTCGTACTCGGTAACGAAGGGGATCGACCAGATCCTGCCGGTCGACGTCTACGTGCCGGGGTGCCCGCCTCGGCCCGAGGCACTGCTCGAGGGGATCATTCGTTTACAGGAGAAGATCGCCGGCGAGGACATCAGGGAGAAGTGGAGTGGCAAGCGCACTCCCGCTACAGCCTCCTGAGGTCGAGACGCGCGTTCGCGCGCAGTTCGGGGACGACGTCCTCGCGTTCGAGGATCAGTTCGGTCACTCGGTCGTCACGGTATCGATCGAGCGCTACCGCGAACTCATGCGCTTCCTTCGTGACGAACCGGACTTCGCATGCGACTACTGCGACTTCACGGCGGGCGTCGACCGCGGTGAAGCAGGGATCGAGATCGTCACGCACGTCTTCTCGACGAGCCACAAGCACAACGTCCGCGTGAAGGTAGTCCTACCGCCGGATCGTCTGGTGTGTCCGACCATCTCGGACATCTACCCGACGGCGAACTGGCACGAGCGCGAGACGATGGAGATGTTCGGCGTCACGTTCGACAACCACCCGATGCCCGTCCGCCTGCTCCTCGCCGAGGCCTTCGAGGGCAATCCGCTGCGCAAGGACTTCGAGCTCATGTCGCGCGTCGTGAAGCCGTGGCCCGGCGCCGTCGAGGGCGAGGAGGAGGAAGAGGAGGAGTGATCGCGCAGTCGGGCGTGAGCTTCGTCGACCAGTGGCTGGACAGCTATTGGCTCGTGGTCATCGTCAAGACCGCCGTGGTCATCGTGTTCTTCCTCGTGGCACCGCTCGGCATCGGCTACCTGGAGCACAAGGTCCTCGCGCACATGCAGGCCAGGCTCGGGCCGATGTACGCGGGCATGTTTCACGGCTGGGCACAGCTGCTCGCCGACGGGGTGAAGTTCATCCAGAAGGAGGACGTCATCCCCGCGGCCGCCGACCGGTGGGTGTTCTCGCTCGCGCCCGGCGTCGTGCTCGTGCCGTACATCGCGCTGTTCGTCGTGATCCCGTTCTCCGACGAGATCTTCATCTTGAACCTCGACGTCGGCATCTTCTTCGTTCTCGCCGTCACGTCGGTGAGCGTGATCGGAACGCTGATGGCCGGGTGGGCGTCGGCGAACAAGTTCTCCCTGATCGGCGCGCTCCGCGCCGCAGCCCAGCTGATCGCGTATGAGCTGCCGCTCGTGCTCGCCGCAGCCGCGGTGGTCATGCAGGCGGCCACGCTCTCGATGGTGGGGATCGTCGAGGCCCAGCAGCAGTACTGGTTCGTCGTCTCGCAGCCGATCGGGTTCGGCATCTTCGTCGTCGCGGCGCTCGCCGAGCTCACACGTCCGCCGTTCGACATGCCGGTCGCCGACTCGGAGATCATCTTCGGCGCGCTGACCGAGTACACCGGGCTGAAGTTCGCGTTCTTCCTGCTCGCGGAGTACGGCGGCATCGTGGCGCTGTCCGCCGTCGCGTCCGTGCTGTACCTCGGCGGGTACCAGCCGGCGCCGTTCCTCGAGGCGATTCCGGAGCCGTTGTGGATGGCGGCGAAGATCGGAGGGCTTTCGTTCGTCATCATCTGGCTGCGCGCGACATACCCTCGGTTGCGTGAGGATCAACTTCAGCGCATCTCGTGGCTCACGCTGATCCCTCTGGCGCTACTCCAGGTCTTGGTTGTGGGGTTCTTGAAGGTGGCGTTCTAGTTGTCGATTGACGAAGACGACGTCAGCACGTCACCTGAGGTTCGCGGAACCGGCCTCGGCCTGGTCAAGGGCCTGGGCGTCACGCTCAAGCACGCGCTCCGGCCGTCGATCACGCAGCAGTACCCGGAGGAAAAGCCCGACCTTCCTCCTCGCACGCGCGGGGTGATCGCGCTCAAGGAAGCGAACTGCACGGTCTGCTGGAAGTGCTCACGCGAGTGCCCCGACTGGTGCATCTACATCGAGACGCACAAGGAGACGCACGATCCGGCGTCGGGCGGCAAGGCGCGTTCGGTCAAGGTGCTCGACCGGTTCGCGATCGACTACGCGCTCTGCATGTACTGCGGGATCTGCGTCGAGGTGTGTCCGTTCGACGCGCTGTTCTGGAGCCCGGAGTTCGAGTACTCCGAGTACGACATCGTCGAGCTCGTCCACGAGAAGGAGAAGCTCGAGGAGTGGACGTACACGGTCCTGCCGCCGCCCGAGCTCGAGGAGGGCGCAGAGCCCGCCCAGGAGGTCGCCGTGCCGTCCACTGTGGCCGCGCCACCGAGCGCTCCCACCCCGGCGACCGTCGCCGAGCCCCCGGCTCCATCGGGCGCGGCTCCGACAACGGATCAACCGGCCGGCGCTGGTGCGGCCGCCCAGGCCGCCACTGCTCCGCCGACGCCCGAGCAGCAGACGCCGGCCGCTGCGCCTCCGACGCCCGCCCCGGCTGCCGCCGCGCACGTCGAGGTCCAGCCCGACCCCGAGACGTACGAGCGCGTGCTCGCCGAGCAGCTTGCGCAGGGCAAGGACCGCCGCGTCGCTGACGGACTCGCCAAGCGCGCGGGGATCATCGAGGCCCGCAAGAAGGCCGGAGGGGGCTAGCCGCCATGACGGGCCATGAGTACGCGTTCATCCTGCTCGCCCTCATCGGGACGGTCGCCGCGCTACGGGTGGTGACGGCGCGGAACGTCGTGCACGCGGCGCTGTACCTCGTCGTGACGCTCGCCAGCGCCGGCGGCGCGTACCTCCTCCTTGCCGCCGAGTTCGTCGCATGGGTGCAGATCCTGATCTACGTCGGCGCGATCGTGATCCTGTTCCTGTTCGGCCTGATGCTGACCAAGGCACCGATCGGCCGAGAGGCCCTCGACAATCAACGTCGTGGAGCGGCGATCGTGGTCGCCCTGGCGATCCTTGCGGGCTTGATCTTCCTGATCCAGGACGCGTTCTCGTGGGACGGCCCGAAGATCGAACCCCGAACCGGGGGAGCGGCTGCCGTCGGCGAATCGATCTTCAGCCGCTACGTCTTGCCCTTCGAGGTCGTGTCGTTCCTCTTGCTCGCCGCGCTGATCGGCGCAATCGTGCTTTCGCGTAGGGACGACTTGACGTGATCAGGCTCCCCATCGTCCTGCTCTTCTCGGCGGCCCTGTTCTCGATCGGCGTCTACGGTGTGCTGGCCAGGCGGAACGGCGTCCTCGTGCTGATGTCGATCGAGCTGATGCTGAACGCCGTGAACATCAACCTGGTGGCGTTCAGCCAGGCGCTGGGCTCGCTGGCCGGACAGGTGTTCGCCTTGTTCGTGATCGCCGTCGCGGCGGCGGAGGTGGGCATCGGCCTGGCGATCGTGATCCTGATCTACCGCAACCGGGAGACGATCAACATCGACGAGGTGAACCTCCTCAAGTGGTAGGGGACTCGTGATCGGGCAGGAGTCCGCCGCGCCGGTCGCGGCCAACTGGTTCGTCGAGAACGCCTGGCTCATCGTCCTGTTGCCCACCGTCTCAGCCGTGCTCACGCTGTTCATCGGCAAGCGAACGCCCGGCAGAGGGGCCGTCTACGGGATCCTCGCCATCGGGACGGCGTTCGTCCTCTCGGTCGGCGTGCTGTGGCAGTTCGTGCAGCACGGCGGAGGACGGTTCGTCAAGTCGGTCGAGTGGT
>DASUQY010000157.1:0-2965 GCA_036280315.1 Actinomycetota bacterium | reverse complement strand
GGAAACGGTCCGCAGGTCGGGCTCCTATCACTGCAGGCGTCGGCGTACGAGGAGGTCGAGGCGTATCCGCTCGACGTCCTTGGCGCGCAGACCGAGGGAATGATCGGCTACGTCCTCGAACAGGAGCTCGGCAACCTCCTGCCCGCCGAGGTGCCGCTGGCGACGATCCTGACCATGGTGGAGGTTGATCAGCACGACCCGGCCTTTGCGGACCCCACGAAGTTCGTCGGGCCCGTCTACGACCGCGAGACCGCCGATCGGTTGGCGTCGGAGAAGAGGTGGGTCGTCAAGCAGGATGGCGACCTCTGGCGCCGCGTCGTCCCGTCGCCGGAGCCCGTGCGGATCTTCGAGATCCGTCCGATCACGTGGTTGCTCGACAAGCGCGTCGTCGTGATCTGCGCCGGCGGCGGCGGCATCCCGACGATGTACGACGACCTTGCCGCCGAGACGCCCGCGGGCCGCGCATTGAGCGGGGTGGAGGCCGTGATCGACAAGGACCTGGCGTCGGAGCTGCTCGCGCGCGAGGTGGACGCGGATCTGCTCCTGATGGCCACCGACGTCGAGGGTGTCTATGCGGACTGGGGAACGAAGGACCAACGACTGATCGACCGCGTCACGGTCGACGACCTGCGCGGGATGGGGTTCGCCTCGGGGTCGATGGGACCGAAGGTCGAGGCGGCCGTCCGCTTCGTCGAACGCACGGGACGTCGCGCCGCGATCGGCGCCCTGGAACACATCGAGGCGATCGTGGACAGCCGAGCCGGGACGCAGGTCGTCCCGACCGATTCGAGCGACGGGACGGAGGCGAGATGACGACGACGTTCGGCGTGCACTCAGAGGTCGGGAAGCTCCGCAAGGTCATGGTCCATCGTCCGGACCTCAGCCTCCGCCGCCTCACACCCGCGAACCACGACGAGCTCCTGTTCGACGACGTCCTCTGGGTCGAGCGCGCGCAGTACGAGCATGACCAGTTCGTCGCTCGGATGCGTGACCGAGGCGTCGAGGTCTTCTACTTCCAGGATCTGCTCACCGACGCGTTGCGCGCGACCGAGGAGGGGCGCCGGCGGCTGATCGAGGTCGTGGCCTCCGAGTACACGGTCGGCGTCTCCCTCGTCGACGAGGTCCGTAACGTGCTGTGGAACCTCGCCCCCGACGTCCTGGCGAGGCATCTGATCGGCGGGCTCACCGTCGCGGAGTCGGGGCTCGACCTGGCAAAGTTCCGCGAGTTCTCGCTCGGGGCCGCCGCGCTCGACGACACGAGCGCCTTCATCCTTCCGCCGCTGCCCAACACGCTGTTCACGCGCGACTCGTCGTGTTGGATCTACGGCGGCGTTTCGATCAATCCGATGTACTGGCCGGCTCGCCGGCTCGAGGCGTACAACGTGGCGGCGATCTACCGCGGGCACCCGATGTTCGCTGACGCGGGCTTCGAGTTCTGGTACCCGCCGAGAGGCGACGACGGACGGTTCAACATCTCCGACTTCGGGCGCTCCTCGCTTGAGGGCGGCGACGTCCAGCCAATCGGGAACGGAACGGTGCTCATCGGGCTCAGCGAGCGGTCCCAGGCGCGGATGATCGAGCAGATCGCCCGGGCGCTGTTCGCGAAGGGTCAGGCCGAGCGGGTCATCGCGGTCGTCATGACCAAGGACCGCGCCCACATGCACCTCGACACGGTCTTCACGATGCTCGACCGGGACAAGGTCACGATCTACCCGAAGGTCATGAACCAGGTGCGTGCGATCAGCCTGCGCCCGGGCGGGTCAGATGGCCGGTTCCACGTGACGGAGGAAGCGGGGTTCCTGCCCGCGGTCGCCGACGCGATGGGCGTCAAGGAGCTGCGGGTCGTCGAGACTGGCGGGGACGAGTACCAGCAGGCGCGCGAACAATGGGACGACGGGAACAACGTGGTCGCGCTCGAGCCCGGCGTAGTCGTCGCATACGAGCGAAACACCAGCACGATCGCAGCGATGCGCAACGCCGGCGTCGAGGTGATCGCGATCGAAGGGTTCGAGCTCGGCAAGGGTCGCGGCGGCGGCCACTGCATGACGTGCCCGCTCGAGCGCGACCCCGTCTGAACGCGGGGGTGATCGATATGACCACGCGAGGGTGGATCATCTCGGTGATCGTTGTCGTCCTCGTCGTCGGGCTGGTCGCATTCGCCCGGGGCCGCGACCATCATCGCGGCGATGAGGTAGGGGCCCTCGGGCGTGCGCGGATCTCCGTGACCGCCGTCGTGTGAGCACGTCCATGTCCGAGGACATGCGAGTTTACGGATCCGCCTCGCCGAGCGATCCGGGCCGTCGTCCACGCGCGCCCACGATGGTCGATTCGGTCCTGCCCATCGGCGTCCTGATCGTGCTCATTGCCACCTCGATCGCGCTTTTCGGCACGGCGGCAACCGACGGACCGTTGCAGATCGCCCTCTTCCTGAGCGCCGCCTTCGCCAGCGTCATCGCGTTCAAGAACGGCCACACGGTCGCCTCGGTCGCGGACGCCGCCGTTGGGGGCGTCACGACGGCGGTCGGTGCGATCTTCATCCTCCTGGCGGTCGGTGCGCTCATGGGCACGTGGAACATGGCCGGAACGATCCCCTCGGTCGTTCACGTCGGGATTGGCCTCTTGACGCCCACGCTGTTCTTCTTCGCCACCGCCGCCATATGTGCTCTGGTGGGACTGGTGACGGGGAGCTCGTGGACGACCGCCGGCACCCTGGGGGTCGCTTTCGTCGGGATGGCGAAGGTCCTCGGCGTTTCGGAAGCGATCGCCGCGGGCGCCGTCATCAGCGGCGCGTACTTCGGCGACAAGATGACGCCGCTATCCGAGACGACGATCCTGGTCCCGAGCCTCGTCGGTCGCGGGCTGAGCACGGCACAGCACATCAGGAACATGTGGTGGACGGCTGCGCCCGCGCTCGGGATTTCATTGGTCCTCTTCCTTCTCATCGGGTTCAACGCCGAACCGTCGG
>DASUQY010000156.1:0-12588 GCA_036280315.1 Actinomycetota bacterium | reverse complement strand
ATGTCGTCGTCGGCCTCCTCGAGCAGCGGGATCACGTCGAGGTTGGCGAACGATGTATGCCGGCGCTTCTGTGCGTCGAAGGGGCTGATCCGGACCAACCGATGCACCCCGCGCTCGGCCGAGAGGAGCCCGTAGGCGTTGGGGCCGTGGACGATGAACGTCGCCCGCTTGATCCCGGCCTCGTCGCCGGGGAGGAGCTCGTCGACTTCGACGTCCAAACCCTCGCGCTCGGCCCACCGCAAGTACATGCGGAGCAGCATCTCCGCCCAATCCTGGGATTCGGTGCCACCGGCGCCGGCGTGGATCGTCGCGACGGCATCGTTCTGGTCGTACTCGCCGGCGAGGAGCGTCGCGAGCTCGAGTCGTTCCACGTCGACGGAGAGCCCGTCGACGGCCCGTCCAAGATCCCTGGCCATCTCGGCGTCGCTCTCCGACGCGAGCAGTTCGTCCATCGCCCGCGCATCGCCGAGGCGGCGGACGAGATCGTCGTAGCGATCGAGCTCGGCGCCGACGCGGGACAGCCGCGTGGTCAGCTGCTGTGCTCGAGCTGGGTCGTCCCAGAGCGACGGGTCGGACGTCTGCCGTTCGAGCTCGGCGACCTGCGCGCGCTTGCCGTCGACGTCAAAGGAACTCCTTCGCGGCGGCGATGCGCTTGGCCAGGTCGTCGAGACGGTCCGAGTGGTCGGTCACGGCTCAATCGTACCGACGCTCGGCGGACTGACCGCGAACGCTACTGAGCTACGCCTCGACGACGGGGTCGGCCAACCGGCTCCTCCGCCTGGAGAACGCGGCCCTGATCGCGGCGGCGCGTGCGGAAAGGCGCTCGCGACGCGCGCGTCGTCGGGCCTCGACGAGCGGGCGGGCCAGGCGCTCGGCCTCGGCCTCGCTCATGAGCTGTGAGATCCGCTGTCGGGCAACGAGGTCACTTCCCATCATTTGGCTCCACCTCCTTGCGCGAACCTACGGATGCCTCGTGGATCGAACGGTGTCGCGCGTCACCGGACCGAAGTGACGTGTTGTACCTCGCGTGGCGGCGCCCTCGAGAGCGGCCTGCTGGAACCAAGCCGGTGGGTCTCGGCGACGGCGGAGGCGTGACACACGTCACCGCGCATTCGTACGAGCGGGCACCGAAAGCGACGAGCCGGCGGACGTACCGTCGCCCCGTTGCCGCCGAGGGGGCGGCCGTTCGGAAGGAGGAGTCGATGAGCACCAGCGCCGGGACACTGCAGCCGAAGGTTCACATCGGTGCGCCGCTCGTGTGGGCCGTGGTGGCGCTCTTCGCCGCCGCGACGATCGCGGTCTACGCGCTTACCACGACGGAGTCGCGCGAGGAAACCGCGAGCTCGCAGACGACCGTTTCGGGTACGGCGGCAAACACGCCGACCGAGCTCCGGGGCGGCTTCATCGAAACGGCGGCCGCACCCGCCGTCCGTCCGTTCGGGCGCGCGGGCGTCATCCCTCGCGTCGGCGAGATCACCTCGATCGTCAACACGCCGTCAGAGCTCGGCACCGTCATCTCGTTCTCGTCGGCGACCCCGGCGGTCACGGTGCGGGCCAAGCAGCTCGGCCTCGACTTGACCGCTGCCGCTCCGTCGACTGCCGTCCGGGTCACCGAGGCTCGGAACGCCATGCTGGGCTCGTACCTGCAAGCACCGATCGCCGTCGAGATCGTCGAGGCTCGGAACGCCATGCTGGGCTCGTACCAGGAGGGTTCCGGCGACGAGATCTTCGTGAACGGCGAGCCCTGCGTGGTCTGCTGGAAGTACCGGTAAGGCCGACGCTCGGCTCGAGGACGACAGGGGCCGGTCGGAGCAAAGCTCCGGCCGGCCCCTTCACGTTGCCGCTGAAGCGTCCGCGCCTACGCGACCGCGCCGTGGCACTTCTTGTACTTCTTGCCGCTCCCACACGGACAAGGTGCGTTCCGCGGCACCTTGTCCGAACGGGCCTGCGCGGCGTTCCCCGCGTTCGCCTGCTGCTCCTGATCCCCGTGAACCGCCTGCACCCGTTGAGGCCTCGGCCGTCCGGGCTCGTCCTCCCGAACGAGCTCGACGCGATAGATGTACCGAACGAACCCGTCCTTGATGGAGTCGGTGAGCTCCTCGAACATCGCGTACGCCTCGCGACGGTACTCCGTGAGCGGATCCTTCTGGCCGTACGCGCGGAGATGGATCCCCTCTTGGAGGTAGTCCATCTCGTACAGATGCTCACGCCAGCGCGTATCGGTGATGTTCAGCAGTACGAGGCGCTCGAGCTGCCGCATGACCTGTGAGCCGAGCGAGCGCTCCTTGTCCTCGTACAGCCCGATGGCGTCCTCCACGGCGCGGTCCTCGAGCTCCTTCGCCGTGACCGTATCTTCGAGCTCGGGACGTGTGATCCTGGTCGGGTACACCTCGGCGATCCCGGCGAGGATCATGTCGAGGTCCCATTCCTCGTTGAAGATCTCCTCTGGCGCAAGCCGCCGCACGGTCGCCGAGACGACGTCGCGAACCATGTTCAGCGCCTCGTCCTTGAAGTCCTCGCCCTGCAGGATCTTCTGGCGTTCGGTGTAGATCACCTGCCGCTGGGTGTTCATCACGTCGTCGTACTTCAGGACGTTCTTGCGGCGCTCGAAGTTCAGCTCCTCGATTTGTCCCTGTGCGTTCTCGACGGCCTTCGTCACCATCTTCGCCGTTATGGGTTCGTCGTCCGGCCACTTCAGCCGGTTCATGATCGACGCGATCCGGTCCGACGCGAACATCCGCATCAAGTCGTCCTGCAGCGAGAGGTAGAACAACGACTCGCCGGGGTCGCCCTGACGACCCGAACGCCCGCGGAGCTGGTTGTCGATGCGTCGCGACTCGTGCCGTTCGGTGCCGAGGACGTACAGCCCGCCCAGCTCCACGACCTCCTCGTGCTCCGCGTCGGTCTGCTGTTTGAACTTCCGATAGATCGGCTCGTACTCCGCCTCGTACTCGGCCCGCTCCTCCTCGTCCATCTCGAACAGCAGGTAGCGGTCGTTGTCGAACTCGCGGGCGGCCATCTCCTGCCGCGCGAGGTACTCCGGGTTGCCGCCGAGCAAGATGTCGACACCTCGGCCGGCCATGTTCGTCGCCACCGTCACGGAACCGATTCGGCCCGCCTGCGCGACGATCATCGCCTCCTTCTCGTGGTTCTTCGCGTTCAGGACGTTGTGTGAGATGCCGCGACGGTTCAGGTAGCCGGAGAGCTTCTCCGACTTCTCGATCGACACCGTGCCGACCAGGACCGGCTGTCCCCTCTCCTGACGGCCCACGATGTCTTCGGTCACCGCGTTCCACTTCTCGTCCTCGTTCTTGTAGATCAGATCCTGCTGGTCGGACCGGATCATCTCCACGTTCGTGGGAATCTCGACCACGTCGAGCTCGTAAACCGACTGGAACTCGGCCAGCTGCGTCTTCGCCGTACCGGTCATGCCGGCGAGCTTCTCGTACATCTTGAAGTAGTTCTGGATGGTGATCGTGGCGAGCGTCTGGTTCTCCTCCTTGATCCGGACGCTCTCCTTTGCCTCGATCGCCTGGTGTAGTCCCTCCGAATACCGGCGGCCCTCCAACACACGGCCGGTGAACTCGTCGACGATCTTCACCTCGCCGCTCGTCACGATGTAGTCGACGTCGCGCTTATAGAGCTCCTTCGCGCGGAGCGCGTTCTGGAGGTGATGCACGAGCGGCGTGTGCACGTGCTCGTACAGGTTGTCGAGCCCGAGCGCCTCCTCGACTTTGTTCACACCCGACTCGGTGACGGCGACCGTCCGCTTGGCCTCGTCGATCTCGTAGTCCTCGTCACGGCGGAGGCGAGGCGCGAGGCGCGCGAACGTTTGGTACCACTTCGCCGAATCGGCCACCATGCCGCTGATGATGAGCGGCGTGCGCGCCTCGTCGATCAGGATCGAGTCCACCTCGTCCACGATGCCGAAGGCGTGCCCGCGCTGTTGCACCATGTCCTCGGCGCGCATCGCCATGTTGTCGCGCAGGTAGTCGAACCCGAACTCGTTGTTGGTGCCGTAGGTGATGTCGGAGTCGTAGGCGGGACGCCGGTCCGACGGGCTCATCTGCGCCTGGATCAAGCCCACCGAGACGCCGAGTGCGCGGTAGACGCCGCCCATCCACTCCGAGTCGCGCTTGGCCAGGTAGTCGTTGACGGTGACGACGTGGACGCCGCGTTCGGAGAGCGCGTTCAGGTAGGCGGGCATCGTCGAGGTCAATGTCTTGCCCTCGCCGGTTTTCATCTCGGCGATCTTGCCCTGATGGAGCACGACGGCTCCGAGTACCTGCACGTCGAAGTGGCGCTGCCCGATCGTCCGCCGAGCAGCTTCGCGAACGGTGGCGAACGCCTCCGGAAGGATGTCGTCGAGGGTCTGACCGTCGGCGAGGCGCCTGCGGAACTCCGCCGACTTCTCGCGCAGCTGTTCGTCGGAAAGCTCCTCGACCTCGGGCTCGAACGTGTTGACGAGGGCGACGACGTCCTCGAGACGCTTCAGCTTGCGGCCTTCACCGAGGGTCGCGATCTTCTGGATGACCAAGGACAACCACCTCGTGCGGGCTCAGGGCGGCCGCGTAAGCGTTCGTATGTAGCGGTTTCCTATGGTACCCGAGCCCTGCGACCGCCCTGGCTGGGAACCTTGGCGACGCGCACGGGCACGGGTTCACGCCGACGGGCGACGGCGAGCACGACGAGCAAAACGACGCTTGCCACGCCGAGGCCGAGGATGCGGAACCCCGCGCCCTCGAACACGAACCCGCCGGCGAGACCCGCGACCGCGGAGCTCAAGCTGACGAGCAGGTCGGTGAAGCCGAGCGCACTCGCGCGCTCATTCGGTTCGGTCAGATCGCTGATCACGGCGGTCGCGCCGAGGAACGTCGCCGACCAACCGAGGCCGATCGCGAACAGACCGACGGCAACGAGACCGGGACCGGCGTCGGTTGCCGCGAACAGCGCGCCCACAACGCTCGTCGCACCGCCGGCGATCAGTCCGGGCCGGCGTCCGAACCGATCGAGCGCCGCCCCGATGACCGGCGAGAAGACCCACATGCCCGCGATGTGCAGGCTGATGACGGTCGATACGACGGTCGCGCTCGTGTCGTGGTGATGGAGCGCGACGGGCGTGACCCCCATCACCGCGACCATCGCCATTTGTCCGACCGCAGCAGCGATGACTGCCGTTCGGAACTGCCCAATGCGGAGGAGCTGCCGAGGCGTCCGCGCCCTGGTATCCGAGGCGACCTCGACGCGCACCGCAAGGTCGCGCGGATCGGGACGAAGTGAGAGCGCGCAGGCGAACGCCGCGATCGCCGTGACGGGAACGACGATCCACGGGAGCACGTCGGCGTCGATCGCCTCGCGCCCGGCCCAGCCGCGGAGGAACGCGATGAGGAAAGGGCTCCCGACGGCGCCGATCGTCCCGACGGCGAGCACGATGCCGACGGCACGACCTCGCTGCGAGGGCTCGTACATGTCGGCGACCGCGCCGCGTGCCAGGTTCGAGCCGCCGAACGCGAACCCGAACAGCACGGTCCCCGCCAAGAGCAGCAGGAACCATCCCTGCGCGATGGCGAACGCACATACGCCGCCGGCCGTCGCCAGCAACAAGTAGCTCGCGGCGAGCCCCGGCCGTCGTCCGGTCCGATCCATCCATCGGCCGAACAGCAAGGCCCCAGCTGCGGCGGCAATGAAATAGGAGCCGTTGATGACGCCGACGGCACTGTCCCGCCCGCTGATGTCGACGGCCGCCACGCTCCCGACGATCAGCAAGACGGGGAACGTCATGGTCGCCAGGCCTTGCGCGGTCGCCAGGAGCGCGGTGTTGCGGCTGACGAGGCGCCGTCGTTCGTCGACCGGAAGCTCGTCCGTCCCCGCCGGGCCGCCTCCGCGGCCACCCGCCGAGACGGTCAACTGATCTCGATCATCTTCTCGCGGACCGCATAGACGACCGCTTCCATGCGCGAATGAAGGTGCAGCTTCTCCAGGATGTTGCGGATGTGGTTCTTCACCGTGTTCTCGGAGATGAACAGCGTCTTGGCGATGTCGCGGTTGTTCATCCCCTGCGCGACGAGGCGGAGGACCTCCATCTCGCGGTCGGTGAGCCTCGGCGTCGGCACCTGCGGCTTCTCCTCCGACGCCTTGCTGATGGCCGCGAACTCCGTGAGCAGCTTGCTCGCCATCGACGGGCTGATGCGCGACTGGCCGGCCCACACCGACCGGATCGCGTCGGCGACCTCATCGATGGGGATCTCCTTCAGCAGATACCCCGAGGCGCCCGCCTTGATCGCCTCGTACAGGTCCGCTTCCGCGTCGGAGATCGTGAGCATCAGGATCTTCACGTGCGGAAGCACGTCCTTGATCGCGGTGGCCGCCTCGATCCCGGAGCGCTTGGGCATGCGAACGTCCATCAGGATGACGTCCGGCATCAGTTCCTGCGCCTTCTCGACGACCTCGACGCCGTCGGACGCCTCGCCGACGAGCTCGAGGTCCGCTTCCTGGTCGAGCACCATCTGAAGACCCCGACGGAACAGCGCGTGGTCATCGCAGACCAAGACGCGCAGGCGGTCGGATTCGTCGGCTCGCTGGCTCACGATGTCTCGTCCCCGTCGCGCACCCGTGTGGCGCGATCCCTTCCTTCGCCGATCGATTGGGCGGATTTTACGCGTCCCGCTCCCGCGATCAGCCGAGCCCGGCGCTTCTTGTGGTGGTCCCGGACCTGGCGCTCGAGCTTGTCGACCACGACGTCGAGCGCGGATTCGACCTCGCGGGCGTCCGCGTGGGCTCGGTACGTCTTCCGCGCCGTGGCCGCGACGGCCTCGACGCGTTGGGAGTTCTTCTGCGAGATCACCTCGATCTCAACCCGCACGAGCGCCGGTTCCATCCGCTCGAGCCCGGAGAGCTTGTGCGCGGCGACCTGTCGCAACCGATCCCCGATCCGTCCGCCGCGCGTCTGGAGCCGCAGGTCCATCGGTGGTCCATTCTCCACGAAGAGCCGAAAGCGAGGGAAGGCGGGCTCGCGTCCGGCTGACCTGGTCTTTGGCCCCACACCCGCCTGCGGGAGTGATCGCCGGCCATCGGCCAGCTTCGCACCCTCTCCCGGCAGGGTCACCCCCACCGGGGCAGGACTTACGTCTAAACCGCGCCGTGCTCACCGACCAACGGTCGGCTTACGTGGGTCGCTTCGCCCGCGGCTGGCTTCGACTTCCGGAGAGACGCTCCCCGGTCAACCACAGACCCGGACGCGAGCCCAGCCCCGAGTATAGGTGGCGATCCTGTGCGGTGGACCTCACAAACGTCGTCTCGCCATCCCGCCGTTCGAAGGCGCGGTCCGATATCGCCCGCGCCGCGGTGAGCACGGAGACCTCTGAGGCGCCGGCGCACACGAGCGCGTCGGCACACGCGGCCGCGGTGGCGCCCGTCGTCAACACGTCGTCGACGAGCACGACGCGTGACGGCGGAACGGAGAGAGCGGTGAACGATCCGCCCATCGCGCTCCGGCGCTCTTCGCCCCGACGTCGAGCCTGCGGTCCGGCCTCGGCCGCGCGGCCAAGCAGCGGCACGACGACGAGCCCGATCTTCGGTCCCACGGCGTGCGCGAGGGCGCTCGCCTGGTCGAATCCTCGCGTCGCCTTCCTCCCCCGTGAAAGCGGAACCCACGTGATCGCGTCGGCGTCGAGGTCGCACGCCTGCGCCATCGCCGCGCCGAGCGCCTCGGCGACCGGTCGCCAGCCGGCGAACTTCAGCCGGTGGACGGCGCGACGCACCGGACCTTCGAACAGGAACGGTGCCCGCGCGGCGCGCAGCGGCTCCGGCGGGCAGTGACGACACGAGCGCACCTCGCGCCGCGCTGGCGCCCCGCATCGCTGACAGCGCGGAGGTACGAGGGGGACGATCTGACCGCGACACGCGGCGCAGAACGGCCACGGTCCGCTGCCGCATCCCGCGCAACGCTTCGGGAACAGACCGTCGAAGAGCGTCCCGAGCACGCGGGGACGCTACTTCACGGTACCGACGGACGGTGTTTGGACGACGCCCGCTACGGCGGGAGCTCGACGACGAGCGCGCCCTGTGCGCCCTTGCCCTTGGTACGAAGCTCGACCCGGAGCGACGACTGACCGCGCATCACCGGATAGGCCACCACCTTGCCGCGTCCGGTCGTCTCGTCGATCTCGGTCTGCAGCACCTCGAGCCGTCCACCGTTCGCGAACAGCTTCGCCGTCAACGACATCGGCGGGTCCGCGTGCAGATGCACCTTCACGGAGTCGCCACCGCACTCCACCTGTTCGACGAGCACCTTTCCATCGCCGACCGGGACGGCCCGTTCGACCTTGACCGTCCCCCGGCGAACGCTCGCGCGCGGCCAGGCGATCGCGAAACGGCGACCCCCGTCGAACGTCCCGGCCGTCCCGTCGACCTCGAGCTCTGCTCGCATCGTGTACCAACCGGGTTCCAGATCCGAGACGAACATCTCGAACGGCACGAACACGTCCCTGTGCGGAACGACGTCGAGCGTCACCGGGGCGATCGGCATGGGTCGAGACACGGCCAGCCCGATCCCGACGACGTTCGCCTCTTTCAAGACGACCTGGTGCGGGTTCGCGTCCTCGCCGCGGAGGATGAACGCGCCCTTCAGCGTCGCCGGGAACCGCTCGAAGCGCGCCCTGACCGACAGCTGTTCCGTCAGGTTCCCTGCTCCCACGACCGCAGATACTCCTCCTGCTCCTTGGTAAGCGCGTCGATCTCGATCCCCATCGTCTGGAGCTTCAGCCGAGCCACCTCGGCATCGATCTCGGCCGGCACGGGATGAACTTCCGGATCGAGCGTTCCCCGTCGCTTGACGATCCACTCGACCGAGAGCGCCTGGTTGGCGAAGGACATGTCCATGACGGCGGCGGGGTGGCCCTCGGCGGCGGCCAGGTTCACCAGCCGGCCCTCCGCGAGCAGGTGGACCCGCCGGCCGTCCGCGAACGTGAACTCGTCGACGAAGTCCCTGATCCGCCGGACGGCGCCGCCGGCCAGCTCCGCGAGTGCAGACTTGTCGATCTCGACGTCGAAGTGCCCGGCGTTCGCCAACACGGCGCCGTCCCGCATCAGCTCGAGGTGCTCGCGCCGGATCACTCCCGTGTCGCCCGTCACGGTGACGAACACCTCGCCGATACGCGCCGCCTCCCTGAGCGGCATGACGCGGTACCCCTCCATGGCCGCCTCAAGCGCTGGGAGCGGGTCGACCTCGGTCACGACGACCTGCGCGCCAAGGCCCTTCGCCCTCGACGCGACGCCACGCCCGCACATCCCGTAGCCGCACACGACGACCGTTCGACCCGCGAGCAGCAGGTTCGTCGAACGCATGATGGCGTCGATCGTCGACTGGCCCGTCCCGAACCGGTTGTCGAACAGATGCTTGGTGTTTGCGTCGTTGACCGAGACGATCGGATACCGCAGCGCACCGTCGGCGGCCATCGCACGCATCCTGATCACGCCGGTCGTCGTCTCCTCCGTGCCGCCGATGACCTCACCGAGCTGATCCTGTCGCTCCTTGTGCAGAAGGCTGACGAGATCCGCGCCGTCGTCCATCGTCACGTTCGGCCTGGTGTCGAGGACGGAGTTGATGTGCCGGTAATACGTCTCGTTGTCCTCGCCCTTGATCGCGTACACCTCGATGCCGGTCTCCTCGCACAGCGCAGCGGCGACGTCGTCCTGCGTCGAGAGCGGATTCGACGCGCAGAGCGCCACCTCCGCGCCGCCGGCGAAGAGCGTCTCCACCAGGTTGGCCGTCTCGGTCGTGACGTGCAGGCAGGCCCCGATCGTGATGCCCGAGAGCGGTCGCTCCTTCTGGAAGCGCTCGCGGATCAAAGCGAGCACGCGCATCTCGCCGGAAGCCCACTCGATCCGCTCGCGTCCTTTCTGGGCGAGTCCGAGGTCCTTCACGTCGCAGTCCATCAGTCCACTGGTTCCTTTCTCATCGCCCGTTCACGCGCTGCCCGAGCTCGGACCGCCGGCGAGCTGCGGCAGGAGCTCGTTGAGGATGCGCCTAGTCGTGCCCGCGGCACGATCGGCCATCTCGAGGACCTCCTCGTGCGTCCCGGCATCGCCGGCGAGGTTCGTCACGCTGAACAGTCCGAGGACGCGCATGCCGAGCGCCCGCGCAGAGGTCGACTCCGGCACCACGGACATGCCGACGACCGTTCCCCCGGCTCGCCGGAGCGCCTCGATCTCGGCTGGCGTCTCGTACGTCGGCCCTGGCATCGCGACGTAGACACCGCGGGCGACGTCGATACCCAGCGAGCGCGCGCGTTCCAATGCCAGCTCTATGAGCTCACGGTCGAACACTGCCGACATGTCGATGAACGGCGGCGAGCCGTCGGGATTCCGCCAGCCACGGAGGGGGTTCGCGCCCATCATGTTGATCTGATCGACGCCGACGGCGACCTGACCGGCGACCAGCGAGCGATCGATGCCGCCGACTGCGGCGGTGATCACGATCGTCCTCGCTCCGAGGATCCTGGCCAGCCGAGCCGTGAGCGCGCACGTCGACAGATCGTTGCCTTCGTAGAAATGGATCCGGCCCCGGAACGCCGCAACGGGAACGCCGTCCAGCAGGCCGAGCGACAAGCGCCCCTGGTGTCCCGGAACGGTCGGCGTCGGGAATCCCGGAAGATCGGAGAAGGCGAAGGACTCCGCGTCGGTCATCTCGTCGACCACACCTCCCAGTCCCGATCCGAGGATCACGGCTACCGACGGCACCAGCGACGTTCGTTCGCGGACGATACCTGCGGCCTCCTCCGCAAGGCGGTCTCCGGGCGACGGCAGAACGTCGATGAGGGAGCCTTTTATCGCGGGGGCTACGTTCGCTCGCTTCTGCTCGCTCACTTCTTGAGCCCCCGCACCCCTCATCGGTTGCTCGGTTCGAGTGCACGCTTCAGACGAACGATGGCATCGATCGGCGACGGGTCCACGCCGTTCATGAGGGCGTGGTAGGTGGAGACGAGATCCCCGTGGAGCGCCAGGGTGAACAGACGAGCGAGCGCAGAACGACCCGACGCGTGCACCTCCTCCACTTGGGCTCCGGAGGATCGCGCGATGTCGAGCGACAGGGGGAACCGTGCGGCGACGTCGGGATGCTCGCCAGGGTGACGAAGCGCCACGACGACGAACTGGCTCCCTTGGCCTTCCGACCACCCAACCACCTCGTTGTGGTCGAGTTCCGGAAGCGCGCTCCAGAACGCGGGCATCTTCGCGTTCTCGTTGAACTGCGTCTTCCATCTCGACGCCGCGACGCCGCCGATGCCTTCGGCGGCCCAGATCACCGGTACGCGATCGCCGATCCTCATCGCCAGCGCCTTGGCGAGATTCGACTCCGACGGAACGTCCGGACGGCAGCGTGAGACCTCACCCTCCATCTCCGCTACGGCCTCCTCGAGATCCGAAGCCACGGCGGGCACCAGCCCGATCGATTCCAGCGCGCCGAGCGCGCCGAGCGACAGGTACCCGAGCGCTGCTCGAGGCATGAACCCGGTCGGCAGGCGAACGAGACCACCGCCGACCTCGGTCGCACGGCGCGAAAGCTCTCCACCCGAGGTGATGGCGATCAACCGGCATCCTCGAAGGACCGCTTCGTCGAACAGCGTCAGCGCCTCGGACGTGTTGCCGGAGTACGACGACGCGAGAACGAGCGAATGCGGTCCGCAGTGCTCGGGCAGCTCGGGCGTGCGAACCACGGTCACCGGAACGTGCAGACGGTCCGCGTAGAGCGCGCGGATCACATCGCCCGACACGGCCGATCCGCCCATCCCGCACACCGCGACCGACGTCACGCCCTCGGCGGAGGGTAGGTCGTCGCTCGCGAGGCCGAGCGCGTACCCCTCGCGACAGTGCGACGGGAGCGAGCAGACGATCTCGAGCATCCCCCCCGGGTCAGCCGCCAGGAGGGCGGAGGCGTCGTCCAGGCTCGTCACGAGCGCTTCGGCTTGGACGCGGGCTTCTCGGCCTCGTCGATCAGCATCACGGGGATGCCGTCACGGATCGGGTACCGGTAGCCGCATGAACGGCAGACGAGGACCGACTCGGCCTCGATGTAGTCGAGCTCGCCGCGGTCGTTCGGGCACACGAGGATCTCGAGCAGCTCCGGGTCCACGGTCATCGCGTCGCTCCTCTCCCGGCGGACCGGTGCTCGCTCGCGGGCGCTCGCTTCTTCAACCCGTCGAACCCCCTGTCCTGATCACCGCGAGGACCTCGTCGGTCTTCTCCTTCAGAAGCTCTTCCGTCCTGGACTCCACGTTCAGTCGCAGCAGTGGTTCGGTGTTGCTGGGTCGAACGTTGAACCACCAGTCGTCGAACTCTACCGTCAGCCCGTCCAGCCGGTCCTGGCGGCCGCTCGCGTACGCGGCCGCGATCTGCTCGATCCGGCCGAACCGGTCCTCGACGTGGGTATTGATCTCGCCCGAGGAGTAGTAGCGGCGGAGCGGGCGAAGCAGCTCCGAGAGCGGAACGCGGGCGAGCGATAGCTGCTCCAGGACGACGACAGCTGCGATGAGCCCCGAGTCGGCTCGGTAGTTCTCACGGAAGTAGTAGTGGCCCGAATGCTCGCCGCCG
>DASUQY010000155.1:0-2731 GCA_036280315.1 Actinomycetota bacterium | reverse complement strand
GTCGCGAACCGTCCGGGATGAGCCCTGTCGTATCGGTCGATGTTCGCGTTCAGCTCCGCGCCCCACCGGCCGTCGAGGTTGATGATCACGCGGATGTTGCAGGCGTCCATCAGCTCGAGCAGCGCGCCGACGTCGGGAACCGTCCACGCCTCCGCGTCGTCGCCCACCCATGCCGACAGCCACCGGCCGAGATGGTTGTGCGCGTCGACGGCGGGAAAGCGGGAACGCTCGACCAGGTGAGACGGAACGACCAGCTTGGGTTGGGGACGCCAGTCGGCCAGACGCAGGTCCCTCCCCCCGGCGTTCACCGAGCGAGCGCAGAGGCGCCGGCGAACCGCGGCAGCCACGGCGCCTCGGCCTCGAGCATCCGGTCGACCATCTGGTGGATCCGCGGCAGCGTCAGGACGGCGCTCGTCAGCGGGTCGAGCGCCACCGCAGCGTGCACGAGATCCCGATCGCCGCTCATCGCGGCCTCGACCGCGAGTCGCTGAACCGTGATCTGCGCCTCGTTCAGCGCGGCGCATGCCGACGGCAAGGATCCGTACCGGGTCGGGCGCACGCCGGTCGAGTCGGCCACGCAGGCCACCTCGACACAGGCGTCGGCCGGCAGGTTCTCGATCGACGATCCGTTCCGGACGTTGCCGTAGACGACACGCGGGGTCCCGGTCGTGAGGCTGTCCACGATCGGAGCAGCGAACTCTCCGCCGTGGATCGGTCCGTGCTGGCGCGCGTCGTTCACCACGTCCTCGTTCGTGTAGTCGGCGTCGACGCTCCGGCAGACCTCGAGATAGTCCCATCGCCGATCCAGGTATTCCTCGGTCAGCTCCGGCGTCTTCCGGAACCACGCCCAGTACTCACTCGCGTGATGGCTCGACTCGGTGTGGAAGTAGCCGGTGAGCTTCATCAGTTCCGTACGGACCCGCTCGATGCTCTCGTATGCGTCGTCCGAGCGTGGAAGCAGCGGCATCGTCCGGTCGACGTGGCGAGCGCTCATTACCTCACGGATGCGTGGGATCAAGTCCTCGTCGCCGCGAGCGAACGTCGTGAACCACGCGGTGTGGTTCACGCCGGCGCACCGAAAGGTGACCTCCTCGAGTGGAACCCCGAGCTCGCGGGCGAGCAGCTCAGCGGTTCCCTGCACGCTGTGGCAGAGACCGACCACCTTCACCCCCAGGAGGTCGGTGGCCCAGCAGTTGATCGACATCGGGTTCGCGTAGTTGAGCAGCCAGGCGTCCGGGCAATGCTCGAGCATCGCCTCGGCGACCTCGCGCAGCGCTTCGACGGTTCGCAAGCCGCGGAAGACGCCACCCGGGCCGAGCGTGTCGCCGACGGTCTGGTCGATCCCGTACCCGCGCGGGATGAGCACGTCGTGCGCGTAGGCTTCGATGCCGCCCACCTGGAACACCGTGATGACGACATCTGCACCGCGAAGCGCACTGGGAAGGTCGGGCGCGACGGCGACGGTGGCATTCGATTTCGCGTCGTCGATCATCTGTTGCACGAACCCGCGGGTCCGCTCCGCCGCCTGCCGGTCGATGTCGTAGAGCACGAGCGAGGCGTTGCTCAATCCGGGGAATGCGAGCACGTCACGCGACAGCTCGACGGGAAACACCCAGCCACCGGCGCCATCGATCACGATCCTGGGTGCGTTCTCCGGCATCCCGTGGCGTTCCCTCGCACTGATCGGGACGAACGCGCGGCATGCTAACCGGGCACTAGACTCGCCGCCGCGCGAGGCGGGAGCGCGGATGCGGGGGCTGGAGGGCAAGGGTGTCCTGGTCACGGGCGGCAGCCGAGGGATCGGCTTGGCCGCGGCCGAGCGATTCCTCCAAGAGGGATCTCGGGTATTCATCTGCGGGGTCGAGCCCGGTGAGGTGGAGACAGTTCTCGGTGAGCTGCGGACCGCCGGGACAGTCGACGGCATCGAGTGTGACGTTTCCCGCGAAGAGGACGTCGACCGGCTCGTCGCAACGGCGGAGAGCTTCCTCGGCGCGATCGATGTCCTCCTGAACAACGCGGGGATCGCGTGGAGGGAACCGTTCCTCCAGATCACGACGGAGCGGTGGGATCGACTCCTCGCCATCAATCTGCGTGGTCAGTTCCTGGTGGCGCGCCGGGTGGCCCGGTCGATGGTCGAGCGTGGGCGCGGTGGCTCGATCGTCAACATGGCATCGACGAACGCGCTGGAAGGCGAGACAGGGTATGCGCACTACAACGCGTCGAAAGGTGCGATCGCCATGCTGACGCGGACGATGGCGATCGAGCTCGGTCCGCACGGGATCCGCGTGAACGCGCTGTGCCCCGGCAAGGTAGCGACGCAGCTCCAAGCAGACGCGGAGGACGCGGAGTACACGGC
This sequence comes from Actinomycetota bacterium, assembly GCA_036280315.1. Taxonomy (GTDB): domain Bacteria; phylum Actinomycetota; class UBA4738; order UBA4738; family HRBIN12; genus CALGFI01. Next base: position 375 of record DASUQY010000155.1, on the reverse strand, counting down.
GAGATTCGAACGCGAGAGGATCCCCCTCGGTCGTTCGGGTACGCCCGCCGAGATCGCGGCCGCGTACGCGTTCCTCGCGTCCGATGACGCATCGTTCGTCAACGGCGAGCTGCTCGTCGTGGACGGTGGGCAGCTCGCGATGTGAGGGATGTGAACGAGGCTGGCAATGGATGATCGTTCGCCGCTCGACCGCCTCCGGGATGTTCGGCCACCCGAGGGCGCGCTGGCGCTTGCGTGGCTCGGTCAGGCGGGGTTCGTCGTGCGAGCAGGCAGCACCGTTGCCCTGATCGACCCGTTCCTGGCGCCGTACGAGGGGCGCCGGTATGAGAGCTCGCTGTTGCCCGAGCGAGCTAAGGGTGTCGACGTCGTGCTCTG
>DASUQY010000154.1:0-5971 GCA_036280315.1 Actinomycetota bacterium | reverse complement strand
CACATCGGGCGAAACGTTCGGATTGCCGTCGCGATCGCCGCCGATCCAGCTTCCCCACCGGACGAAGGGACGAACGACCGGCGTGCGCTCGCCGCTGCCACCGTCGCCGAGGAGGCCGTCGAGCTCGCGATACAGGATCGGCGTGGCGACGAACAACGTCTGATCGAACAGCGCCATCGCCGCGCGGACCTCGTCGAGCGGATCCGGCGCGTGCGCCCTGAGCGGATCGGTTCCCCATAGCGTCGTGATCTCTTCCAGCAGCCGGCGATCGGTCTCCGCCTCATCCGCCTTCGACGTACGTGGGTCGTCGAGCCGCTCGAGGAGCGCCGAGATCCGCCACAGCGCCTCGACCACGGCGCGTCGCCGCGCCTCGGTCGGGTGCGCGGTCAGCACGGGCGAGATCTCGAGCCGGCCGACGAGGTCCAGGAGCGTCGTCTCGCCGTCGCGTTCGCGCACGGTCGCGACGGCCGCCGCGAGGGAGTCGTGCACGGGATCGTCGCCCCGACCGCGCTGGCGAAGCGCTCGGACGCGGTGATGTTCCTCCGCCAGGTTGACGAGCTGGAAGTAGATCGTGAACGCGCGCGCGACGCGCTCGGCTCGATGTGCGTCCATCGCCTCCACGAGCTCCAGGACATCGTGCCGGCGTTCGTTCGTCGGCTCGCGCCGGTGGGCGATCGTGGCGCGGCGGAGCCGCTCGACGTCGGCGAAGAGCTCGGGGCCTTCCGCCTCCTCGATCACGCGTCCGAGGAGCGCGCCGAGATGCTTGACCTCACGGCGGAGCGGGGCCGGGACGTCGTCGTCCGAAGGCATCCCGACTCAGACCCCGCCCCAACCCCGGCCGGGCGCCAGCACGCCGTTCGGATCGAACGCCGCCTTCAGTCGTCGCTGAACGTCCGGCGCGGGTATTCGATCGTCCCCCAGGCCGCCGGGCCCGCGGATCACCGGGGCGATCCCGCCGGCCTCGCGCACCCGCCGGCGAAGCGTGTCGAGCGGAGCGTCGGCGTGATCGAGACCCACCCAGGCGATCCCCACGCCGACGAGCGCGCTCCAGCGGTCGCCCTCGACGACGTCGCCGAGCCGAGACGGCGTGACCGCGACCTCCGCCACGACCGGAGCGTCGTCCCAGAGGCTCGACATGGGAAACGGGGCATCGTCTGCCTCATCCACCGGTTCGGCGACGTCACGCGCGGCGCGTGACTGTTCGTCAACCTCTGCGGTCCAGCCCTCCAGTCGAAGCTCGACCCCGTCCGGCGTCGCGATGATGCCGGCCGCCGCGGGCACCGCGTCGAGGAGCGCGAGCGCGGTAGCCATCGTCAGATCGCCGCCGAATCGCAGCGTCCGGCGGCGTTGTGGGAGCGGACGCACCTTGAGCGCAACCTGCGCGATGACTCCGAGTGTGCCGAGCGAGCCGGAGAGGAGCTTGTGCACGTCGTAGCCGGTGACGTTCTTCACGGTCCGCGCGCCGCTCCGAACGAACCGGCCGTCGCCCGTCACCACCTCGGCCTCGAGCACCGTATCGCGGAGCGGCCCGAACTTGAGCCGTCGCGGGCTCGACGCCGAGCTCGCGACGAGTCCGCCGACCGTCGCGGCATCCGGCGCGTCGGCGGGCCACTCCTGTCCGCCGTCCGCCAGGAGACTCCGAAGCGTGCCGACCCGCATGCCGGCCTCGACGACGGCGATCATCTCGGCCGGCTCGTATGCGACGAGCGCATCGAGCTGCGTCGTCCACAGCTCGTCGTCGACGTCGGAAGGATTTCCCTTGTCGAGGTGCTGCCCGCCGCCGACGACGAGCACACGTCGCCCGTCGGTGTTTGCCCGACGAACCTGTTCAACGAGTTCTCGCTTCGTTTGCGGGTGGATCCGCGGAACGGGGGTCACAGCCAGGCGCCCTCGGGAAGCTCGGCGGCCGCGCGCGCCGCGTCGTTACCGCGCGCCATGGCGAAGTCACCGCATCGAGCGCCGTCGGGAAGCACCTTCAGCGGGTTCATCCGGGTGTCGGGATCGAACGCCGAACGAACGCACGCCTGCGCCGAGAGATCCTCGGCGGTGAACACGAGGGGCATGAAGTCACGCTTCTCCAGACCGATGCCGTGCTCGCCGGAGAGCGCTCCCCCAGCATCGACGCAGAGCCGGACGATCTCCTCGCTCGCGGCGAGGACGCGCTCGAGCGTTCCCGGAACGGTCCGGTCGAACGAGAGCAACGGATGGAGGTTGCCGTCGCCCGCGTGGAACACGTTCGTCACGATGAGGTCGTGGCGCTCGGCGATGTCGTACACGCCGGCGAGGACGTCGACGAGCTTGGACCGCGGCACGACGCAGTCGTGGAGGTGGTAATGCGGCGCGATCTGAGCGACCGCGCCGAACGCCGACTTGCGCCCCTTCCAGATCAGTGCCCGCTCGGCTTCGTCCGCCGCGACGCGGATCGTTCGAACACCATTGGCGCTCGCCGCCGACTCGACCGCGGTCGCCTGCTCCTCGACCGCCGCCTCCGTCCCGTCCACCTCGACGATGAGGATCGCGGCGGCGTCGGTCGGGTAGCCCGCGTGCGCGAACCGCTCGGCGGCGACGACGATTCCGTTGTCCATCATCTCGACGGCGGCCGGAACGACCCCGCTGGCGATGATCGCCGAGACCGTTGCGGCGCACTCGGCGACCGTCTCGAAGTCGAGAAGCATGGTCCGGATGGCCGGCGGCAGGGGTGTCAGCCGGACGCACACGGCGGCGACGACGCCGAGCGTTCCCTCCGACCCAACCATGACTGCCCGAAGGTCGTAGCCGGCCGCCTCGGGAGCCTCGGTGCCGAGGCGTTCAAGGGTGCCGTCGGGCAGGACCACGTCGAGCGCGAGGACGTGGTTCGACGTCACGCCGTACGCCAGGCAGTGCGGTCCGCCGGCATTGGTGCTCACGTTCCCGCCGATCGAGGAAGTTTGTTGCGACGACGGGTCGGGCGCGTAGGTGAACCCGTACGGCCGGAGCGCGTTCGCCAGGTCGAGGTTCGCCAACCCCGGCTCCACCCACGCGAGGCGATCGGCCGGACGAACCTCGATGAGGTCGGTCATCTTCGATGTGACGACCACGAGCGCGTCGCCGATCGGCGTCGACCCGCCGGCGAGGCCGGTCCCCGAGCCGCGCGGAACGATCGGCAGGCCGTGCTCGCCGGCGATCCGAACGCACGCGACCACGCCTGGAAGTCGTCGGGGGAACGCCACGAGCGCGCATCCACCCTCGACGAGCGACGCGTCACGCGCGTACAGACGGAGGGCGAGCGGATCGGAGAGGACCTCGGATTGACCGAGCGCTTCCTCGAGTGCGCGACGGGCTGCCTCGACGTCGGCCATGACGCGCGGTCAGGCTAGCGCTGTTCGTCGATCGGTTGAATGGTGCGCTAGGCGACGCGGCCGGGCTGACCCTCGGGCGTCGACAGCGGTCGGCCCTCCGCCGCCCACTCCTCGAGCCCCCGCTCCAGATTGTGGGCCGTGAACCCCCGCGCCTGCAGCATCAGCGCGCCGAGCTCGCTGCGATTGCCCGAACGACACACAACGACCGTTTCCTTCTTCGGATCGAGCCGGTCGACGGCGCCGGCCAGGATCGAGTTCAGCGGGACGTGGATCGAGCCCTCGATGCGCCCCGCCTCCCACTCGTCGGGCTCACGGCAGTCGACGATCTGCACCTCGTGGAGGCGCTCGGCGAGGCCGCTTGAGGTCGTGAGATCGCTCGTGGTGTCTCCACTCACGTGAGGGAACAGGAAACGCAATGCTAGCAGCGCGTCCGCGTGCGACTCACTCGCCGAGAGCGCGATGGAACGCGTCGAAGGCTTCGTCATCGAACAGCACGAAGCGAACCTCGTCGACAGATGTCCGCGCGCCGCGCACCGCGTGGATCGCCACGGATGCTGCTTCCTCGACCGGGTACCCGAACACGCCCGTGGAGATCGCGGGGAACGCCACGGTCCTCGCGACGAGTTCGTCGGCGACGCGCAACGCCTCCACGTGGCAGGCCGCGAGCAGCTGCGCCGGCTCGTCCGCGCGGTCGTAGACCGGCCCGACGGTGTGGATCACCCACCGCGACGGCAGCTCACCCGCCGTCGTCGCGACCGCCTGCCCCGTCGGAAGACCGTCCGGGAACCGCGTCCGCCGGACCTCCTTGCACGCCTCGAGGATGGCCGGGCCGCCCTTGCGGTGGATCGCGCCGTCGACGCCACCGCCGCCGAGCAGGGACGAATTCGCCGCGTTCACCACCGCGTCGACGTGCTGTTCGGTGATGTCGCCGCGCGCGAGCGTGATCCGCGGAGCCACGACGTGAGCGTAGCCGCCGCCGAGCCCCGGTTCGACCTGGGAACACCACCTGCGGTTCAATACCCGTAGCTGAAACGAACCAACGAGACGGAGGGAAGCGTGGCCGAGATCGTGCTGGACGACGTATCGAAGGTCTATCCGGATGGAACCGTCGGCATCTCGGACCTCAGCCTGGACGTCAAGGACGGCGAGTTCATCGTGCTCGTCGGCCCGTCGGGCTGCGGCAAGACCACCGCGCTGCGGATGGTCGCCGGACTGGAGAGTATCACCGGCGGAACGATCAGCATCGGCGACCGGGTCGTGAACGCGGTTCCCCCGAAGGAACGCGACATTGCGATGGTGTTCCAGAACTACGCGCTGTATCCCCACATGAGCGTGTACGACAACATGGCGTTCGGGCTGAAGCTGCGAAAGCTGTCGAAGGAGGAGATCGACCGGCGAGTGAAGGAGGCTGCGACGATCCTCGGACTGGAGGACTTCCTTCAACGCAAGCCGAAGGCGCTCTCGGGCGGCCAGCGCCAGCGCGTGGCGATGGGTCGCGCGATCGTGCGCGAGCCGAAGGCATTCCTCATGGACGAGCCGCTGTCCAACCTGGACGCGAAGCTCCGCGTGCAGATGCGTTCGGAGATCGCCCGCATCCAGCACGAGCTCGGCGTGACGACCCTGTACGTGACGCACGACCAGACCGAGGCGATGACGATGGGCGACCGCGTCGCGGTCATCCGCAAGGGCGTGCTGCAGCAGGCCGACACGCCGCAGTACCTGTACGACCACCCGGTGAACCTGTTCGTCGCCGGGTTCATCGGATCCCCGGCGATGAACATGGTCGAGGGGACGGTCGCGCGAACGAATGGATCAGCGGCGATCGAGTTCGGCGGCTACAAGCTGCGCATCCCGGACCATGTGATGTCGTCGCGTCCGGCGCTGAAGGGGTTCGACGGGAAGCGGGTGATCGCCGGGATCCGCCCGGAGGACATGGAAGACGCGTCGCTCGGATCGCAGGCCTCCGATGACCGGATCCAATCGACGGTCGATCTCCGCGAGGCGCTGGGCTCGGATGTCGTGGTCCACTTCAAGGTGAACGCGCCGCCGGCGATCACAGAGGACGTCAAGGAGCTCGCGCACGACGTCGGCGCGGAGGCCCTCGAGGACGTGGAGCACAAAGCCGAGCAGGGCGAGTCGACGTTCGTCGCCCGGCTCAATCCGCGGACGAAGGCCCGGCAGGGCGAGCCGATCGAGCTCACCGTCGACGTCGGTCGGATGCACTTCTTCGACCCGGACACTGGACTCGGGATCTACGAGGACGGCGCCTGAGCCGGCTCGGTCAGGTCTTCCCCGACGGCTTCCTCTGGGGCGTCGCCACGTCTGCGTACCAGGTCGAGGGCGCCGTTCACGAGGATGGGCGCGGAGACTCGATCTGGGACACGTTCTGTCGGACCCCGGGAACGGTCCGAGGCGGCGAGACCGGCGACGTCGCATGCGACCAGTACCACCGGTACGAACAGGACGCCGACCTCATGGCCGAGCTCGGGATCGGCGCGTACCGGTTCTCCATCGCGTGGCCGCGGATCCAGCCCGAGGGGCGCGGTGCGCCGAACCGAGCCGGGCTCGATCACTATCGCCGACTCGTCGACGCGCTGAACCGACGTGGCATCGCCCCCGTGGCGACGCTGTAC
>DASUQY010000153.1:0-2889 GCA_036280315.1 Actinomycetota bacterium | reverse complement strand
GCGGCCTGCTCGCGGATCGCGTTGTACTCGATGTCGTGGAAGTCGGCGTAGACCTGCGCGGAGAAGTACCCGGACCAATCGCCCCAAGACAACTTGGTGTTCAGCGCGGACGTCCGCGGATGCAGGGCCGTTCCGACGCTCATCGTTGCTCCCGATCCATCGCCGGAGAGTATCCGTTGCATCGCACCGCGCCCGGCTGACCTCGAGTCACGGGGCGCCTGTGGCCGATGCGGGTGGGGCGGCCCTAGCATGCTCCGGACGTCGTCGGAGGAGCGAGATGGCAAAGCGGTACGACGCCGTGATCGTCGGCGGAGGGCACAACGGCCTGACCGCCGCGGCGTACCTCGCCCGGGCCGGGCAGAAGGTGCTCGTCCTGGAGCGACGCCACGTGCTCGGTGGCGCCGCGGTCACCGAAGAGATCTTCCCCGGGTTCCGGTTCAGCGAGTTCAGCTACGTCGTCTCGCTTCTCCGCCCGGAGATCATCCGCGAGCTCGAGCTCGCCAGGCACGGGCTGGAGATCCTGCCGCTCGACGGCACAATCACGCCGCTCGACGATGACTGCCTGTGGCGCGTGAACGACCATGGGTCGACCGTCCGCGAGCTCCGACGGTGGTCGAAGAACGACGCGGAGGCCTACGAGGAGTACGGCCAGCTGATGGGCGACATGGCCCGGTTCATCAAGCCGATCCTCTCGGTCGTCCCGCCCGATCCCGGCCGAGCCAATCCCTTCGACTGGATGCCGATCGTCGGGCTCGCCAAGACGTTCCAGAACCTTCCGGAACGGCTGCAATCGACGTTCGTGCAGCTGATGACGATGAGCGCGACCGAGTTCCTCGAGCAGTGGTTCGAGACCGATCCTCTCATCGCGACGATGTCGGCATCGGGCATCATCGGGACGTTCCAGGGAGTTCGCTCACCGGGAACCGCGTACGTCCTGTTGCATCACTACATGGGCGAGATCGACGGGGCATTCCGCGCCTGGGGCATCCCGCGCGGCGGGACCGGTGCGATCTCCAACTCGATCGCCTCGGCCGCACGGAACTATGGCGCCGAGATCCGAACGGAGGCGCCGGTCGCCCGGATCGACGTCACCGGGAAGCGCGCGACGGGTGTCGTCCTCGAGTCGGGCGAGGAGATCCGAGCGAGGACCGTGCTGTCGAGCGTCGACGCGCGCGTCACGTTCCTCCGCCTGATCGATCCCGAGCGCCTCGATCCCGAGTTCCTCGAGCAGGTCGGCCGGTACAAGTTCCGCGGGTCGAGCGGGAAGGTGAACCTGGCGCTCGATGGTCTGCCCGAGCTCGCGTGCAAGCCCGGCAAGGGGGAGTGGCTCCGCGGTGCGATCAGCTTCTCGCCGTCGGTCGACTACATGGAGCGGGCGTACGACGACGCGAAGTACGGGCGGTTCAGCGCGCGGCCCTACATCGACTGCATCATCCCGACGCTCGTCGACCCCTCGATGGCGCCGCCGGGCAAGCACGTGATGAGCTGTTTCGTCCAGTACGCGCCGTATCACCTCTCGGACGGTCGAGCGTGGGACGACGCCGAGCGCACCCGATTCGGGGAAACGGTGATCGACACGCTCGAGGAACGCTTCCCCAAGATCCGCGATGTCATCCTGCACGCACAGGTTCTGACCCCGAAGGACATCGAGGACATCACGGGACTCAGCGAGGGCAACATCTTCCAGGGCGAGCTCTCGCTCGAGCAGCTGTTCTTCAATCGTCCCGTTCCGGGCTGGGGACGCTACCGAACGCCTATCAAGGACCTGTGGATGTGCGGTTCGGCGACCCACCCCGGTGGAGGCATCATGGGCGCGCCGGGCCGGATCGCCGCGCTGGAGCTCCTTGCGTCGCGCCGCCGTCGGTCCGAGGCGGCGTGACCGATCCGAGTTCGGTCCGATGACCGAGCGCTGGGACGTCGTCGTCGTCGGGGCCGGCCACAATGGGCTGGTCGCCTCGGCGTACCTCGCGAAGGCCGGCCGGAAGGTGCTGGTGCTCGAACGTCGTGAACGTATCGGCGGCATCCTCGATACGACGGAGGTCGCGCCGGACGTTCGTGCGCCGGGGATCGTGCACACGGTCGGGCGCCTTCGCCCGTCGATCGTCGACGACCTCGGTCTCGTCGGCCACGGACTCGTTACGGTCGAACCCGAGGTCCGCGTGTTCGCCCCCCAGCCCGACGGTCCTCCGCTGACGCTGTGGGGGAGCGCCGGCCGGACGGCGGCGGACCTCGTGGAGCGTTCCGGTCGTGACGCGCGCGCCTACCCGGAATTCGATCGGCGGATCCGGACGCTTGGGCGTTTCCTGTCGTATCTGCACGCGATCACGCCGCCAGACGTCAAGAATCCGTCGATCGCCGACGCGCTGAACGGCTTGAAGCTCGGGAACGCGTTCCGCAAGCTCGGGCCACAGCCGGCGCGTGAGCTCACCCGCGCACTGCCGATGGCGATTGCGGACTACGTCGCCGAGGCGTTCGAGAACGAGGCGCTGCGCGGGGCGCTCGCATCCCGAGCCGTGCTGTATACGGCGATGGGTCCGTGGTCGGCCGGTACGACAGCGGCGTACCTCTCGGACTCGGTGGGGAACGCCGGCGCCGCCGGCCAGTCGACGACGGTACGAGGCGGACCCGGCGCGCTCGCGGACTCGCTGGCGTCGGCGGCCCAAGCCGTTGGCGCGACGATCCGAACGAACGCCGAGGTCACACAGATCCTCACCAAGAACGATCGCGTGGTCGGCGTGGCGCTCCCGCGCGGAGAGGAGATCCCGGCGCGGGCGGTGGCGAGCGCAGCCGACCCGAAGCGAACGCTGACGACGCTCCTCGACCCCGTCGTCATTGGACCGCACCTGCGATGGCGGGCGTCCAACATCCGAACGCCGGGTGCCGTCTCGA
>DASUQY010000152.1:0-3220 GCA_036280315.1 Actinomycetota bacterium | reverse complement strand
GAGGCTGACCAGAATCTCGTCGCTCGTCGCGAACGACACGCTGACCGACGTGCCGTCGACGGGAAGCACCTCGGCAATCTGGTCACCGTCAGCGATCCACCGCTCCATCGCCGTCGCGAACTCGTCCGCGTCTTCCGATGTGTCCCACTCGGTGCTGAGGATGAACGCGACGTCTCGGCCATGGGACCACGCGCGGTAGATCCCTCCGTCCCAACCGGCGGCCGCGTCGGCCGCGTCGGCATCGTCGATGCGCAGAGAGAGCGCGAGATCGAGCCACATCTCCCCCACGCTCTGCACGTCGAGGTCTTTCCAACCTCCCCCCATGGCGCCGGAGATGTCCGGGACGTCGACGGGCGTCGGCACGTCGTCGGGATAACGCTCGGGATGGATGATCTGCTCGGTCGACACCGGCAGCTCGCGGAACGCGCTGTCGACCGCGTCGAGTCCGCCAGTGGTCTCGACCTGCGTGATGAACCTGAGCCCATCGAGGTAGGGCCACTGCTGGATCGCGTCGATGAACGGCGCAACGGTGCCCGGAGGGGGTTCCTGCGCCGCGGCTTCGGCGCTCAGCTCGAGCTGCTCCTCCACCGAAAGGAATCCCTGCGCCCATCGCAGCATGAAGAACGTCGCGTTGCCTTCGACGACCGCGAGCGCGGCCTGGAGCTCCTCGTCGCGGCACTGCGCGCCGAGCACGTCGATCTGCTCGAGGCCGAAGCGCTGATCGTCGATCGCGTGGGTGAGCTCGTGCGCGAGCGTGACGCGCTCGAGTGGTGAGGGATCGCTCGTCCCGATGAACACGAGCTCGCCCGTGATCGTGTCGTAGTACCCGATCACCTGCGTCGAGACGTATTCGAGCAGCTCCTCCCGGATGCTCGTCCCCTCGGGGATCACGCCGATCGTCTGCCATGCGAGGCTCCGACGGTCGTAGAACCGCCGAGGGAACGTAGTCTCGACGTAGTCACGGATCCCTTCGGCGACCTCGGCTGGCGGCTTCGGTTCGGCGACGACGCGCTCGCTGAACGGGAACCCACGGATCTGCTCGAGCTGACTCATGACGTCGGCGATCGCCGGCGGAGTCGGCCCCTCGGCGGGAGCGCCGTTGCCCTGGTTGAACTTCGGCTGCGGCAACGTGCACAGCCGCTCGAGCGCGGCGTGTGCCGAGTCGCGGCCGCCGGCAGACGGCGGTACCTCCTCGGGTGACGGCTCATTCATCGACGGCGAGACAGGTGACTCGCCGTCGGGTGCCGGTGGGTCATTCGACGTGCACGCCGCAGCCAGCAGGAGCGCGACGACGAGTCCGCGAGTGAGGTTCGTCATCCGCGCCTCGGGGCGAGGACACTCACGGCCGCGACCACGATCGCCGCGACGGACACACCCGCCGACGCCCACAGCAAACGGATCGACTCCAGGCCGCCGAGGAACGAGGCCACGAACAGGCCGCCGGCAACTGCCATCAGCACGAAGGCAATCGCGTACACCCGTACCCATCCACGCTGATCGCCGTTGGTTCGCAGAACGTTCGCTTCATTCACAGGCACATCCTCCGGCCCTTCCGGTCTGGTTTTCGGCTCGGCCACGAGGTTCCTACAGGCGTTCGGCGAGATAGGTCACCAGGTTCGCGACCGGTAGTCGCTCCTGCGCCATCGAGTCGCGTTCGCGCACGGTGACGGCGCGATCCTCGAGCGTGTCGAAGTCGACCGTGACGCAGAAGGGCGTCCCCACCTCGTCCTGGCGTCGGTACCGACGCCCGATCGAACCTGCGTCGTCGTAGTCGCACATCCACTCCGGTTTCACCAGGTCGAACACCGCGCGAGCCTCCGGCGTGAGCCGTTCGTTCCTCGACAGCGGGAGCACGGCGGCCTTCACCGGCGCCAGTTCCTTGCTGAGCGCGAGGTACGTCCGCTTCTCCGTCCCCCCCTTCGCGGTCGGCGCCTCCTCCTCGCGGTAGGCGTCGATCAGGAACGCGAGGAGCGCGCGATCCACGCCGGCCGCCGGTTCGATCACGTAGGGGTGGTACCGCTCGTCGCGGTCCTGGTCGAAATAGGTCATGTCTTGGCCGGAGAACTTCTCGTGTTGCTTGAGGTCGAAGTCCGTTCGGTTGGCGATGCCCTCGAGCTCGCCCCAGTCGGTGAACGGGAAGCGGTACTCGATGTCGACGGTACGCTTGGAGTAGTGGGATAGCTCGTCCGCGTCGTGCTCGCGAAGGCGTAGGTTCTCCTCCCGCAGCCCAAGATCCAGATACCAGCGACGGCGCTGTTCGATCCAGTAGTCGTGCCACTGCTCGTCCGTCCCGGGCTCGACGAAGAACTCCATCTCCATCTGTTCGAACTCGCGCATGCGGAAGATGAAGTTCCCCGGCGTGATCTCGTTACGAAACGACTTGCCGATCTGAGCGATCCCGAACGGCACCTTCTTCCGCGACACCGACTGGATCGTTACGAAGTCGACGAACATCCCCTGGGCGGTCTCCGGTCGCAGGTAGACGGCGTTTGCCTCATCGACGACCGGACCCATGTGCGTCTTGAACATCAAGTTGAAGTTCCTGGGGTCGGTGAAGTCGTGGTGCCCGCAATTCGGGCATGTCGGCCGCTCGTGCATGTCGACGGTCGTCTCGTCCTCCTCGTGCCCCGACTGCGGCGCGTGGACGCCGGGCAGGTGATCGGCGCGGAAGCGCTGATGGCAGTTCAGGCACTCGACGAGCGGATCGGTGAACACCTCGAGGTGACCGCTGGCCTCCCAGACCCGAGGAGACATGATGATCGCTGCGTCGAGACCGACGACATCGTCTCGGAGCTGGACCATCGAACGCCACCAGGCATCCTTGACGTTCCGTTTGAGTTCGACGCCGAGCGGGCCGTAGTCCCAGGAGGATCGCAGCCCGCCGTAGATCTCACTCGACTGGAACGCGATCCCTCGTCGCTTGGCGAGGGAGGTGATGGCCTCCATCAGTCCGGCCATGCGCATGTGCTCCTTCCCGGTCGCTGGCGGCGGCCGCTGGCGTTGACGTCAGTGTACGGGGCACGATGCCGGAACCAAGGATCGGCTCCGCGGCGTTGGAGAGTCAGTCGGAATCGTTCTCGGCGATCGCGCCGAATCGGCGGGAACGCTTCTGATAGTCGCGGATCGCCTCGTACAGATGCTCGCGATCGAAGTCGGGCCAGTACACCGGCGTGAAGTACAGCTCGCTGTACGCCGCCTGCCACAGCAGGAAGTTGCTGAT
>DASUQY010000151.1:0-3503 GCA_036280315.1 Actinomycetota bacterium | reverse complement strand
ATCGAACGGAAAGTCGAAGAACCCCTGGATCTGTCCTGCGTGCAGGTCCACCGATACGACTCGGTCCGCGCCCGCGACGGTCAATAGATCCGCGATCAGTTTGGCGCTGATCGGCTCGCGCGCGAGTCCCTTCTTGTCCTGTCGCGAGTATCCGTAGTACGGGACGACAGCGGTGATGCGCTTCGCGCTCGCCCGCTTCATGGCGTCGATCATCACCAGCTGCTCCATGATCGACTCGTTGATCGGATCGGCGTGGGTCTGGACGATGAAGACGTCGACACCACGAACGCTTTCCTGGGCCCGGACGTAGATCTCGCCGGAGGCGAAGCGGGAGATCACACACGGGCTGATCGGTACGCCGAGGTTGTCGGCCATCTCCTGGGCGAGCTCCGGATGGGTGGTCCCGGAGAACAGCATCATCTTCTTCTTGGTGACGATCTCCACCTCAGTGCGCCCCCTTGCCCTTCGGCTTCCGCTTCCCCTGCGCTTTGGCCTCGTCGTCCTTGCGCTTGCGATACCCCTCGACGACGCGTTGCTCCGAACGCTCGACGGCGAGCGCGCCAGGCGGGACGTCCTTGGTGATGACCGATCCCGCGCCAGTCACCGCCCCCCTGCCGATGCGAACCGGCGCGACGAGCATCGTATCCGAACCGATCCGCGCGTCGTCTTCGATGTCGGTTTGGTGCTTCTCGTATCCGTCGTAGTTCACCGTGACAGTCGCGGCGCCGATATTCACGTCCTCCCCGATCGACGCATCGCCGACGTAGGAGAGGTGCGGCACCTTCGAGCGCCTGCCCACGCGCGCCGCCTTGATCTCCACGAACGCACCAACCTTGGCGCGCTCCTGCAGAACGGTGCTGGGTCGTACGTGGGCGAAGGGCCCGACCTGCGCGCCTTTGCCGACTCGCGCACCGCGCACCACCGAGAACTGAACGATCGCCTCCTCGTCGATCCTCGAGTCGACGATCCGGGTGGATGGTCCGATCTCGGCGCGTTCGGCGATCCGCGTCGAGCCCTCGAGGAAGGTGAGCGGATGGATGACCGTATCGGTGCCGATCCTCACGTCGACGTCGATGAACGTGCTCGCAGGATCCACCAGCGTGACGCCCTTCGACATGTGTTCGGCGTTGATTCGCTCGCGCACGACCCGCGCCGTCCCGGCGAGATCTCCCCGAGAGTTGATGCCCATCGCGCCACCCGCGTCGACGTTCACCGCCGAGATCCGCTCGCCCTTGTCCATGAGGATCGGGAAGACCTCGTTCAGGTAGTACTCGCCCTGACGGTTCTCGCGTCCCACCAGCGGGAGCGCACGGAACAGGTCCGCACGCCGGAACGCGAAGACGAGCAGCGACACCTCGTGCAAGCGCTTCAGCTCGGGCGGCGCGTCCGTTCCCTCGACGATTCGAACGAGCCGGCTCCCGTCGCGAACGATCCGCGCGTACCCGCCCGGCTCTGCGACCTCCGTCGTGAGGATGGTTCCGGCGCTCTTCGTCCTTCGATGGACCGAGAGCAACCGTCGCATGTGTTCGGGAAGGACGGGATCGAAGTCGCCGCCCAAGACAACGACTTCCCGAACGCGACCGACCGCGTCCTCGGCGGCAAGCACGGCATGCCCCGTCCCGAGCGCCTCGCCCTGCTCGACGAAGACGGGCGCGGGCTTGATCCCCCACGAACGAACAGCGTCTCGAACCTCATCGGCGCCATGGTGGACGACGATCACGATCCGAGACGGTCGGACCGCTGCGACGTTCCTGAGCGACCACCAGAGCGCGGGGCGACCGCAGATCGGATGCAGGACCTTCGGCGTTCCCGAGCGCAGGCGCTTACCCTTGCCCGCCGCCAGGACGACGGCCGCCAGCGACGACCCCGCGCGCGACGATGTCGGCAACTCGGTCCTCTCTTGAAGGCTCGAAGGGCCACCGCCAGATCCAGCCCGTTCCGGGGGGAGGAGTCGAACCTCCACCGAGGGCTCCAAAGGCCCGCGTCCTACCGTTAGACGACCCCGGACAGCTCCAGATTATCCCGCGGGGGAGGCGGGCCCGACGCGACGACCGCGTTGGGGACCGCTGCGGCGAGCTCTTCGGCGTGCGCACGGTCGGACGCGAGGCCGACGACCGACGAACCGCTCCCGGTCATGACGGCGCCGAGCGCACCGCGTTGGAGCAATTCGTCCTTCGTCGTTTGGATCTGCGGGTGTCGTTTCGTGACGGCCGCCTCGAGGTCGTTGAACATCGCCGCGCCGAGTCCCTTCGCGTCGCCAGCGGCGGCAGCGTCGAGCGCTGGTTCTGGATCCGGCCCTGGCTCGGCGCCAGCCTCGTCCCACCAACGGTACGCATCGGGTGACCGAACGCCGAACCCGTGCTGCACGACGACCCACCAGAAGGTCGCTACCTCGGCCGGCGCGAGGAACTCGCCTCGCCCCGACATCAGCACCGGCCCTCCCAGGAGCATCGCCGGGACGTCGGAGCCGACGCGCTCGGCCACTTGGGTGAGCGTTGCTGGGTCGTGCCGGCATCCCCACAACTCGTTCAACGCGTGGATCGTCGCCGCGGCATCGGCGCTGCCGCCGCCCAGCCCCGCCGCGAGCGGGATGCGCTTCTCGATCTCGATGAGTGCGCCGCCCGCCTTCGAACAGACGTCGGCGAGGCCAAGCGCGGCGACGAGTGCGAGGTTCATCCCACCGGCCGGCGTCTCCCCCGACATCGCCGGTGCTCCACGGACCTCGACACGCAGACGCTCGTCCGGGCGGACGGTCACGGCGTCGGACCACGAGATCGGGAGGACGAGGCTCTCGAGGTCGTGGTAGCCGTCGTCGCGCGACGAGAGCACCCGGAGGAACACGTTGATCTTCGCGAAGGCCTCTCGGTGGATCGTCTTCGAAGTCACGGCCGCCACCCCGTCCCAAGCATCGCATCGACGACGGACGCGAACTCGTCCAGCGACAATCCCTCCGCTCGAGCGGACGGATCGATGTCAGACCGACGTAGCACGGCGGACGCATCAGCCGCGTCGAGTCCCAGCCGCCTGAGCGCGTTCGCCATCGTCTTGCGGCGCTCGGCGAACCCGGCCTCGATCACGCGGAACAACGCAACCGGGTCGACATCGACGCGCGGGGAACTTCGCTCGATCCGCACCAGCACGGAATCCACGTTCGGGGTCGGCCAGAACACGCCGGCCGAAACGCGCCGGACGATCTCGGCGTCGGCACGGTACGCGATCCGAAGCGTGACGGGGCCGTACTCGTCCTCTCCGGGAGAGGCGACGAACCGATCCCCGACCTCCCGCTGGACCATCACGAGGTACCGGTCGATCGCCGGGACACCCTCAACGAGGTCGACCACGAGCGGCACGGACACGTTGTACGGAAGGTTCGACACCATTCGCCATACGCCCTCGCCGAGGAGCGCGCGCCAGTCCGCGTGCATCGCGTCGATCTCCTCCACCCGGACCGAGGGCCACCCGGCCACCACGTCGCGGAGGGCGGGA
The DNA here is from genome assembly GCA_036280315.1 of Actinomycetota bacterium. GTDB lineage: Bacteria > Actinomycetota > UBA4738 > UBA4738 > HRBIN12 > CALGFI01. The sequence goes on along the minus strand of DASUQY010000151.1, from coordinate 17 downwards.
ACAAGACGGCGGTCGAA
>DASUQY010000150.1:0-3695 GCA_036280315.1 Actinomycetota bacterium | reverse complement strand
GCCGGCCTTGTGAGTGAACGCGTAGCGACCGGCGTACGGCTGTCGCGAGTCGGGCGCGACGTTCGCCACCTCGGCGACGTAGTGCGAGACTTCGGTGAGGCGTTCGACGGCTCCATCGGGGAGGCACTCGGCACCCATCTTCAGCACGAGGTTCGCGGCGATCGGGATCAGGTCGGCGTTGCCAGTCCGCTCGCCATAACCGTTCACGACACCCTGTACCTGGTGCACGCCGTGCTCGACCGCCATGAGCGAGTTGGCCACGGCGCACCCTGTGTCGTTGTGGACGTGGATCCCCAGCGGCGTCGAGACCTGCGGAGCGACGTCATCGACGATCGACGCGACGTCGAAGGGCAACATGCCCCCGTTCGTATCGCAGAGCACCAGGCGTTCGGCGCCCGCGTCCCGCGCCGCTTCGAGCACCGCGAGCGCGAACCCAGAGTTGGAACGGTAGCCGTCGAAAAAGTGCTCGGCGTCGAAGAACACCCGGCGCCCTTCCGACCGGAGGAACGCGACCGAATCGCGGACCATCGCCACGGCTTCCTCGAGGTCGGTCCGGAGCGCCTCGGTCACGTGGAGGTCCCAGGACTTCCCGACGATGCAGACGACCTCGGTTCCGGCATCGAGGACATCGCGAAGGATCGCCGACTGTTCCGCCGCCTCTCCCGCCTTGCGTGTCATGCCGAACGCCGGGAGCGTGGCGTTCTGTAGGTCCTCCTTGGTTGCGAGCCGGAAGAACTCGGTGTCGCGCGGGTTCGCCCCGGGCCAACCGCCCTCGATGTAGGGAACGCCCAGCTGATCGAGCTTGTGCAGGATGCGCAGCCGGTCATCGACGGTGTACGAGAAGCCCGTCCCCTGCGCTCCATCGCGGAGTGTCGTGTCGTAGAGCTCGACGCGGAGGCTCACGACGGCATCCCTTCCACGACGAGGTCGCCGACCTCCCTCGTCGTGAAGCCCATCTCGCCCGCCCGCATCGAGTGAAGCTTGGAGGATGCGAACCGGATCCCGGCGTCCACGCGGATCGCCGCGTCGGTCTCGCCGAGCTCGTTCAGAAGCATGTGCATCGCCCCGATCGCAGCGAGCGGGTTGATCGTCCCCCTACCCGTGTGATCGGGAGCGGTGCCGCCGATCGGCTCGAACATCGACACGCCGTCGGGGTTGATGTTGCCGCCCGCGGCGATACCCATACCGCCCTGGATCATCGCGCCGAGGTCCGTGACGATGTCGCCGAACATGTTGTCCGTGACGATCACGTCGAACCGCGAGGGTTGGTCCAGGAAATAGATGCACGCGGCGTCGACGTGCACGTAATCCCGTTCGACGTCGGGGTAGTCCGCCGCGCCGACCTCGTTCACGACCCGCTGGTACAGGTCGCCGGCGTACGTGAGGACGTTAGTCTTGTGGACGAGCGTGAGCTTTCCTCTGCGTGTCGACGCCAGCTCGAACGCGTACCGCACGATCCGCTCGACGCCGTGACGCGTGTTGATCGACTCCTGCACCGCGACCTCGTGCGCGGTTCCCTTGCGATGGAAACCTCCGGCCCCCGTATAGAGGCCCTCGGAGTTCTCGCGGACGACGACGAAGTTGACGTCGGCTTCGGTGTGGCTCGGAATCAGCGTGCGGACGCCCGGGTCGCGGACTACGGGGCGGAGGTTGACGTACTGGTCGAGCTCGAAGCGGATCCGCAGCAACAGATCGCGCTCGAGCACGCCGGGCGGGACGCGTGGATCGCCGACGGCGCCCAGAAGGAGTGCGTCCATCGACTTCAGGCGCGCGAGCTCGTCGTCGGGGAGCGTGTCGCCGGTCGAGAGGTAGCGCTCGGCGCCGAGTTGGAAGGCAACGCGCTCGACGGCGACGCCGGTCGCGTCGAGCACCTTGAGCGCCTCGCCGACGACCTCCGGCCCGGTGCCATCCCCGGCGATCACTCCAAGTTTCACGGGGGGCGACGTTCGCTCGCTCCGCTCGCTCACTTCTTGCGCCCCCCGAACCCCCCGTTCACGGCTTGACGTCCTTGCCGCGGCCGTTGCCGTTGGCGATCCGGAGGGCCCGGTTGATCGCCGCGAGGTAGGCGCGCGCGCTCGCCTCGACCACGTCCACCGACACGCCGCGACCGGTCACCCGACGGCCGTCCACCTCGAGCTGCACGACGACGTCACCGAGCGCGTCGGTCCCACCCGTCACCGAGGAAACGTTGAACGTGACGAGTCGAGCCTCGACGCCGGCCGCCCGCTGGATCGCGCCGCACGCGGCATCGATCATGCCGTCGCCCATCGCGGAGTCCTCGATCACCTCCTCGCCCCTGCGGAGCCGCACGGACGCGGTCGGAGACAGGTGCGTCCCACCGCCGACCTGGAGCGACTCGAGCACGAAGACGTCTGCCTCGGTCGAACCGAGCTCCTCGGAGACGATCGCCGCGAGGTCCTGGTCGGTGAGCTGGATCTTCCTGTCGGCGAGCTCCTTGAAGCGAGCGAACGCGCGGTTCAGGTGATCGACCTCGAGCTCGATCCCGATCTTCGCCAGCGCGTCGGCGAACGCATGTCGTCCGGAGTGCTTGCCGAGGACCAGACGGTTGCCCTCGAGCCCGATCTCGAGGGGGTCCATGATCTCGTAGGTCGCGCGGTTGGAAAGCACACCGTGCTGATGGATCCCGCTCTCGTGAGCGAACGCGCTCGAGCCGACCACGGCTTTGTTCGGCTGCACGGAGTAACCGGTCGTCATCGACACGAGCCGCGATGTCCGGCTGATCTCCTTGAGGTTCAGGTGATGCCGGACGCCGAGCGCCTCGCTCCGCGTCCGGACGATCATGGCTATCTCCTCGAGCGAGCAGTTGCCGGCGCGCTCGCCGATCCCGTTCACGGCCACCTCGACCTGCCGCGCACCGTTCACGATGCCGGCGAGCGAGTTCGCGACGGCCAAGCCGAGATCGTTGTGGCAGTGCGTCGAGATGACGACCTGGTCCGGTACGGATTCGCGGACGGTCCGGACGAGCTCTCCGAATTCGTGCGGCATCGCGTAGCCGACGGTGTCCGGCACGTTGATCGTTGTCGCACCGGCCTCGACGGCGACGCGGAAGCACTCGAGCAGGAAGTCCAGCTCGGTCCTCGTCGCATCCTGCGCGCTGAACTCGACGTCCTCGGTGAACCCCACCGCCAGCTTGACCCCGTCGCGGATGCCCTCGAGCACCTGGTCGTAGCTCATCCGCAGCATGTCCTGCAGGTGGATCTGGCTCGTCGAGATGAACGTGTGGATCCGCCATCGCTCGGCGCCCTTCAGCGCCTCGGCGGCGCGCTCGATGTCGCCGGGGACGACGCGCGCGAGCGCAGCAATGACCGGTCCGCGAACGCTCGTGGCAATCTCCCGCACCGCCTGGAATTCGCCCTCACCGGAGACGGGAAAGCCCGCCTCGATGATGTCGACGTCCAGACGGGCCAGCTGCTCCGCGATCTCGACCTTCTCGGCCTTGGTGAGGGCGATCCCCGGCGCCTGCTCTCCGTCGCGGAGCGTCGTATCGAAGATCCGTACTACATCTGGGTCACTCACGTCGGTGGCACCTTCCGCTCGGATTCCAGCCAGGGCATCATTCGGCGGAGCCCACGACCGACCTCTTCGAGCCTCGAGCTCCGCGCTTCCTGCCGCATCCTGAGGAAGTTGGGGAAGCCGGCCTCAGCCTCCCCGATCCACTCCTTGGCGAAGACGCC
>DASUQY010000149.1:0-2480 GCA_036280315.1 Actinomycetota bacterium | reverse complement strand
GATGCGGCCGTCCGGGAGGCTCTTGGGCGTCTCGAACAGGTCGACCCACTCGTCATCGAACGCTTCGCGAACGAGTGACGTCGAGCCTGTTTGCGGATCGACGTCGAGGAGCTGCGTTCGTCGTTGGTCTCGAGTCTGCACGAGGATGAACGGCGGACCGCCCTCGCTCCACTCGACGCGCGCGAGGTAGGGGAAGGCCTGAACGTCCCATGTGACGTCGCGGCGTTCACCGCTCGAGACGTCGAACACGTGGAGCGTCACGACGGCGTCGTTCGTCCCGGCTTGCGGGTACCGGACCGCGCGGGGCGAGGACGCCGGATCGGTCGCATCCGTGATGTGCCAGATCTGGACGTTCCGCTCGTCGACTCTCGCGGCGGCGAGCATCGATCCGTCGGGCGACCACCAGTGACCGCGGAGCCGAGCCATCTCCTCCGCGGCGATGAACTCCGCGAGTCCCCAGGTGACTTCGGGGTCGGCGTCCTCGGCGAGCGTGCGATCGCCGCCCTTGATGTCGCGAACGTGAAGCGCTCCGTCGACGACGTACGCGATGCGCTCGCTCGTCGGGTCGAGGCGAGGGTCGTCGACCGGGCCCGGTGCAGACAGCTCGCGCGCGACCCCCTCGATCAGGTCCGCCAGGAAGAGCCGCCCGGAGACGACGAAGACCGCGCGCTTGACCGGGTCGTCCGTCGCGTACGCGGTCACGCCGGAGGACCGCTCTCTCGCGCGTTCGCGACGAGCCCGTTCGGCTTCGCTCAGCTGTTCGTCGTCGGCCTCGCCGACGGAATTTGGGTCGAACACGCACTTCTCTTCGCCGGTTGCGACGTCGATGACCCAGAGACAGCTGACCGGGTCGGCGCCCGACCTCGTTCGAAGGAACACGACGCGCTCGCCGCCGGGCGAGACCGTGAACGAGCGCGGAAGGCCGAGGCTGAACCCTCGGGTCCGTGCGTATTGCCGAGGGAACTCGTCGAGCGGGTCGAGCGTCGACATCCGGGCCGAGCGTATCAATGCCTCCCCGTCACAGGTCGATGGGGAAACGGCATAGACAGGTGCAACGCGATCGCGGAGCGAGCTTGTACGAGGAACTGGACGACGTCGGGCTGATCGTCCTGTCGTGGGACGAGCCGGAGGCGTTCGGCGTGCTGTTCGAGCGGCACGCCGAGTCGTTCCTCGGCTACTTCGCGCGGCGGACCCTCGACGCGGAGGCCGCGGCCGAGCTCACGGCGGAGACGTTCGCCCAGGCATTCGCCTCTCGCCGGCGCTTCCGTGACAAGGGCGCCGACGGCATGGCGTGGCTGTACGGGATCGGAAAGAACCTACTCTCGCGGTACTTCCGCAGCGGAGCGGTGGATGCCCGGGCCCGACGACGACTCGGGATGCCGGAACGAACGGTTGGGACCGATGACTACGAACGGATCGAGGAGCTCATCGACTTCGACGCGATCGCCCACGTCGTGCGGGGAGCGCTGGCGGAGCTTCCGGTCGACCAGCGCGAGGCGGTGAGGCTGCGGATTGTCGACGAGCTGAGCTATCGCCAGGTCGCCGAGAAGATCGGAGTCACGGAGCAGACGGCAAGAGCGCGGGTCAGTCGCGGGCTCAGGCAGATCGCCAAACGACTCGGCGCAGACGGAACGCTCACGCCGGACGAGCTGGAGAGGGAACGATGGAAACATCGATCGGGTATCTGAAGACCGTCCACGGCGATCTCCTCGTCGCGGCGAGATCGGAGGCGGTCCGAGGCGCCGCGCCGAACGGCCCTCGCGGCCCGAGGCGCCGACGGTTCTCGACGCCAGCGTTCGCGGCGGCCGCCGCAGCCGTCGTGGTGGTCGCAGGACTCATCGGTGGAATCGTCCGATACGGATCCGGCATCGAGGAGCACGCAGCTGTATCTGGCGGAGGGGACGGCGCCGCTGGCGCAACCGCCCCGGGGGATGACGCCCAAGTCCTGCCGGGCGTCGGCGATCAAGGCGCTGCTCCGCAAGCGTCGCCCGCGCCGGGCGGCGATCAATCAGTCAGCGGGCCAACCACCTCACGCATCATCCGTACCGGAGACATCTCGGTGATCATTCCGCGGGACTCGTTCGACGATCGGTTCGCCGCCGTCGTCGACGCCGCCGAAGACCATCGCGGATTCGTCGCGGAGTCGCGGTCGCGAGAACGAGCCGGCACGCTGACGGTGCGCGTGCCTTCGGCGCGGTTCGACGAGACGCTCAGCGCGATCCGCGACCTCGGCACGGTCTCCGTCGAATCTCTTCGCGGCCGGGACGTGACGGCGGAGTACGTCGACCTTCGAGCTCGCCTGCGGATCGAGAAGTCCCGCCGCGAAGTGCTCCTCCGACTGATGGATCAGGCGAAGAGCATCGAGCAGACCATCCGCGTTCGGAACGCGCTCGACGAGACCCAGCTTCGGATCGAGCAGATCCAGGGCCAGCTCCGCCTGCTCGACGACCAGACATCGTTCGCCACGATCACCGTCGACC
>DASUQY010000148.1:0-8257 GCA_036280315.1 Actinomycetota bacterium | reverse complement strand
TCGCCGGCGGTCGGGAAACGTTCGGTACGCTCACCGTGCTACCCCCGGACGCCGTAGGACAGTCTCCTCGCCCGTGAATCCCTTGTCACCCGCCGGTTGACGCGTCGTCCCCGAGCCACGTCCAACGCCGCATGATCGGGCACGTCAGCGTTCGCGTAACGCCGTCGATCTGTTGGATCGGCCGAAGCACGCGTTTGCCGAGCTCGTCGATGCTGTCCGCCTCGGCCCGCACCACGACGTCGTGCGGGCCGGTAACGACGTCGACCGAAACGACGCCCGGCAGATCTGCCACGCCACGCGCGACGCTCGCGTCCACGCCCGCCTGGACCTGCAGGAAGATGAACGCCTCCACCGGCAAACGGTAACAACTCGGGTCAAGCCGCCGCGTTGTCCCATTGTGCTTGTAGCGCGGGACGTGAGGGCGCAGGATACGCGGACCTCAGATCCAGGTAGGCCCGCATGAACGTCCGTCGAAAGCTGGGCGCGCTCGCCGTCGCGACGGTGACGCTCGCGCCGCTCGTCCTCGTACTCGACGCCGTTGCGGGGTCCGCGACGATCGAGCTCACAGCGTCGGCGTCCATCGTCGACTTTCACCAGGACGTCACCGTCTCCGGCAATGTCACCGGCGATCCGACCTGCGTCGGCCCACGACAGATCCTCCTGCAGTGGCGGCCCGCCGAGTCCGTCGGCTTCGCGACCGTCGCAACCGGAACCACCGCGTCCGACGGTGCGTTCTCGTTCGCGAACTCGCAGGAGCACAGCGGCGCGTATCGCGTCCAACTCCCGGTGGTCGGCGGGTGCGCCGAGGCGACCTCCGGCGAGGCGCTGGTGGGCGTTCGCGCACTCGTCGACGCGACGCTCGTCGTCGGCCCGGGTGACGTCGCGGGATCGTGCGTCGATCTGACTGTCGTCGTCTCGCCCGCGAAAGCCGGGCAGACGGTCGACGTGCTGAAGCGGGACGGTGGCGCGTGGACCGTCGTCGAGACCCTCACGCTCGACGCGGTCAGCTTCGCCCAAACGCAGCTGTGCGTTCGATCGAACGACATCGGCGTTGCGCGTTTTCGCGTCAGGTGGCGCGCGCAGGATCCGCTGAACGAGACGTCGACGAGCCGGACGCTCGCCTTCGAGGTCGTCAAGCCGAAGTGGATCGAACAGATCGACAAGGCGATCGGACGCCGCCACGTCTCCGTAGCGGTTGCCGAACAGGGCGCGTTCCTGTATCGGCACGCGGACGCCGCGTCGCGCATCCCGGCGTCGAACGAGAAGCTCCTGCTCGCGATGGCGTCCCTCGACACGTTCGGTCCCGAGCATCGAATCGTCACGCGCGTGGGCGCCGAGGGATTCAGGGGCGGCGTGGTCCGTGGCGACCTGTGGATCCTGGGACGCGGCGATCCGTTCGTCGACCGACGGTCGATGCGCGCCATCGCCGTGCAGCTCGTGGAGGCGGGCGTGCGGCGTGTGACCGGTCGCGTGATGGGCTCGACGTCGTTCTTCCGCCGCGACTGGGACGCGCCCGGTTGGAACGAGGTGGCGCGAGAGTACGTGAACCGGCCCACCGCGCTCACATTCGAGAACAACCAAGATCCCCTTGCCGAACGTGAGGCGGCGGATGCGCTCACGAAGCTGCTCGAGCGTCGTGCCGTGCGGGTCGTCGGGCGGCCAGGCGCCGCGGGCTCGCCGCCCCCCGGGCTGGAGTTCATCGCGGAGATCGAGTCGGACGAGCTGCAGAGGCTCCTGGCGACGACGCTCCGCTCGTCGTGGAACTTCGCCGCGGAGGTGCTCGGGAAGGGACTCGGCGCCGAGGTGCGCGGAACGCCGGGGACCATCGCCAAGGGCGCGGCCGGTATCGAGGGGTGGGCCGCTCACCGCGGCGTCCAGATCACCGCGCTGGACTCATCCGGCCTCTCGTACGACAACCGCGTGACCGCGGCCGGCGTGGTCGAGCTGCTCGGCCAGTCGGAGGAGGAAACCTGGGGCCACGACCTGCGCATGGCGCTCCCGCGAGGCGGTCAGGGCACGCTCGAGCATCGCCTCCGCGAGGTTTCCGTTCGGGCCAAGACCGGCACGCTTGAGGACGTCTCGGCGTTGTCGGGCTGGGTCTACGCGGAGCGACTGAACGCGTGGGTCGAGTTCTCGATCCTGGGCTCGAGGATCTCCAAGTCGACGGCCGTCCATCTCGAGGACCGCATCGTCAAGATCCTGGCCGAGCACGCGCGCTGACGACCCCGCCCCAACCGCCGGTTTCGGCCACCTGACCGTAAACTCACTCCCCCGTCCGGCCGATGTTCTGACGACATGGACTCGGACATATCCGCCCCGGACCGCGAGGGCCTCTTCGACGATGTCTTCCACGGAAGCCTCGTCGGGATGGTCATCGCCCGGTTCGACGACGGCGTCGTCCTGGAGGCCAACGACACCTTCTGCTCGGTCGCAGGCCGGAGCATCGGCGACGTCCTCGGCTCGAGCGTGGACGACCTCGGGCTGTGGGGCGACCTCGGCCCGGTGCGATCGCGCGAGCGACTCCGCCAGACGGGCCTGATCGACGGGTACGACACGACTCTCACGGCCTCCGAAGGCGAGACACGCATCGTGCGCGTCTCGGCGGAGTTGATCGAAGGGGTCGAGCCGATCCTGATCGTTCGTGCCTTCGACGTCGACGGGCGCACGTCCGCCAAGGCGCGCTACCTCGAGCTTCGCGAGGCCGAAGTGCGCTACCGAACGCTCGTTGAACAGATCCCCGCGATCACGTACACGCTCGTTCCGGACTCCAGCGCGGCTGAGGGGTACCGGGGCGTCTACGTGAGCCCGCAGGTCACTACGCTGCTCGGCTACTCGGCGGACGAGTGGATCTCCGACCCGTCGCTGTGGCTCGCCGCCATCCATCCGGACGATCGCGAGCGTGTCAGCCGCGACAGCAACGCGGTGGGCGGGGCGAAACGCTTCGAGTCGGAATACCGGATGCTCGCGAAGGACGGGACCGTGCGGTGGTTCCGCGACGAGGCGTTCTTCGTCGAAGAACCGACGACCGGCGCTCGGTTCTGGCAGGGCGTCATGATGGACGTGACCGACGCCCACCTGGCCGCAGAGCGGCACGCGCAGACCGATGCCAAGTACCGCAACCTGGTCGAGCGGATCCCCGCCGTCGTCTACCTCGCCGGGTACGGTTCGGACGGAGACTGGGTCTACATCAGCCCGCAGATCGAGCAGCTGATGGGCTTCACGCCGGAAGAATGGCTCGCACACCCCAGCCCTCAAGGGACGTTGACGCACCCCGACGACCTTCCCGGCCTTCTCGAGGCTGAGGAGCGCTCGCATGCGAGTGCAGCTCCTTTCCGCTACGAGTACCGGATGCGCCACCGGGATGGCCGATGGCGGTGGATCTTGGACGAAGCGTCGGTCGTCCGGGACGACGACGGAAACGCGCTGTTCCTGCAGGGTGTGATGTACGACATCACACAGCGCCGGCACTCAGAGGAACGGCTGTTCGCGCTCAACCGCTTGAACAACACGCTCCTGCACACGCTGTCGCACGATCTCAAGGAACCGCTCACCGCCATCATGGGCGCCGCCAGCACGCTCGACCGTCTGGATCGAGACCTCGATCCGGCCGAGCGCGCGCATCTGCTGAAGACGATGGTCGAACGAACGAAAGCGATGAATGCGTTGCTGTCCGATCTGCTCGACCTCGACCGGCTGGACCGCGGCTTCGTCGAACCACGGAGGTTCCCGTGTGATCTCGGCGAGCTCGTGCAGCGCCTCGCGGACCGAGTCGAGCTGCTGCATCACCGCAAGGTGATCATCGGCGACACACACGTGACCGTGAACGTCGACGAGCCGAAGGTGGAACGCATCATCGACAACCTCATCCTGAACGCCGTGCGGTACACGCCCCCTTGGGCACGTATCTGGGTACGAGTGACGCGGCACGATGAAGGTGGAGCAACGATCGTCGTCGAGGACGAGGGACCCGGCGTGCCGGACGAACACAAGCTTTCGATCTTCGAGGCCTTCCGACGCGGACCTCGCTCGCGCTCCAAGCCCGGAAGCGGCATTGGGCTCTCACTCGTCGCACGCTTCGCCGAGCTCCATGGCGGACATGCGTGGGTCGAGGACCGTGAGGGCGGGGGCGCGTCGTTCCACGTGTATCTGGCCGACGGCAACGCCGACGTCACCGACGGCGCGCGCGATGCCGTCAGCGTCGCGCGGTAGGCCTAACTCGGGACGCCGAGGGCGGACTCGATCCGTCGCGCGACCTCCCGCACCGCAGGGACGTATCGCTTTGCGTTGGCCTTGCTCATCCGCGACGACGGACCGGAGATCGAAACGACACCGAGCAGCACGTCGCGGTCGCCGAGGATGGGAGCGCTCACCGAGCCCACCCCCTGTTGGCGTTCGTCATTGCTCGATGCCCATCCGCGCGTGCGAACGAGCTCGACGTCGCGTCCGAACCGAACCGGATCGGCGGCCTTGCGGACGTGGCGCCCCGGATCGGGTGCGAACGCCAGGAACACCTTCGCGGCCGATCCGGCGTGGAGCGGGAGCGACGCGCCGACCGGGACGATCGTTCGGAGCTCGCTCCGCGATTCGACGGCGTCGATGCAAACGCGCTCGTCGCCCGACCGCACGTACAGCTGTGCGCTCTCGCCCGTGACACGCGCGAGGCGCTCGAGGGACGGATGCGCGACGTCGCGCAGCGGGAGCTCCCGCATCGCCTCGTGGGCCAGACGGAGGAGTCGCGGTCCGAGCCGATACCCGAACCCCGGGTACCTCGAGAGGAAACCGTGACCCTCGAGCGAGGCGATCAAGCGATGAGTCGTGCCCCTCGGAAGGCCCGTCGCGTCCATGATCCCGGTGAACCGGTGAACGCCTGATTCGACGGCGTCGAGGATCGCAACGGCTCGGTCCAGAGTCCCCACGCCGGTATCGGCGATCGTGACGGTCTTTCGACCTGTTCCGTGCATCGGAACCTCGTTCCACTATGTGGAACTAGCCTAGACGGACTCGGCGTCGCCTGTCACCATAAGACGATGTCCGGCCCGGCTCGAACGCTCGCCGAGAAGGTCTGGGAACGCCACGTCGTATATCGCGCGGAGGGCGAGCCCGACCTGCTGTACGTCGACCTCCACCTCGTTCACGAGGTGACGAGCCCCCAGGCGTTCGACGGGCTGCGCATGGCGGGCCGTGGCGTCAGGCGCCCTGATCTCACGGTCGCGACGATGGACCACAACGTCCCGACCGGACCGGGTGTCGTGGATCCGGTGAGCGTGAAGCAGATGGAGGCCCTCGCCCGCAACTGCGCCGAGTTCGGCATCGAGCTGTTCCCGACGGGTCACCTCGGCCAGGGGATCGTCCACGTGATCGGGCCGCAGATGGGGCTCACGCAGCCGGGGCTGTTCATCGCTTGCGGCGACTCGCACACCAGCACTCACGGCGCGTTCGGTGCGCTGGCTATCGGGATCGGGACGTCGGAGGTCGAACACGTCCTCGCGACGCAGACGCTTCCCCAGTCCAAGCCCGGATCCATGGCGGTCACCGTGGAGGGAGAGCTGCCCGAGGGTGTTTCGGCCAAGGACGTGATCCTCGGCATCATCGCGCGGATCGGAACCGGTGGTGGCGTGGGCAAGATCATCGAGTATCGGGGAAGCGCCATTCGGGGCCTGTCGATGGAAGGCCGCATGACCGTATGCAACATGTCGATCGAAGCGGGAGCGCGGGCAGGCATGGTCGCGCCGGACGACACGACGTTCGCGTGGCTCGAGCGCAGGCCGCATGCGCCAAAGGGCGCCGAGTGGGAGGACGCCCTCGACGACTGGCGAACGCTTCCCACGGATGACGGCGCGGCGTTCGACGACGACGTCGTGCTCGACGCGACGAAGCTTCGGCCCCACGTGAGCTGGGGAACGAACCCGGGACAGACGGTCACGATCGACGACGTCGTTCCCGAACCGACGAACGACGCAGCCGAGCGAGCGCTCGCGTACATGGCGCTGACGCCGGGAATGCCGATCCGGGAGATCCGTCCCGACACGATCTTCATCGGCTCATGCACGAACAGTAGGATCACGGACCTTCGCGAGGCGGCGAACATCCTGCGCGGCCGAAAGGTGGCGGCGGGGTTGCGTGCGATGGTGGTTCCCGGCTCGATGTTGGTGAAGCAGCAGGCCGAGGAAGAGGGAATCGACCTCGTGTTCAAAGAGGCTGGATTCGAATGGCGTGACGCTGGTTGCTCGATGTGTCTCGGCATGAACCCTGACAAGCTCGAGCCCGGCGAGCGCAGCGCGAGCACGAGCAACCGCAACTTCGAGGGACGCCAGGGGCGCGGCGGCCGAACCCACCTCGTGTCGCCCGCCGTCGCGGCGGCGACGGCAGTCGCGGGACACTTCGCGACGCCGCAGGATCTGGCGGGGGGTGCGGGGGACGCAAGAAGTAAGCGACGAGGCGAGCGAACGTCGTCCCCCTGAATGAACACATGAAGCCGTTCACATCGCACACGGGGCGCGCGCTTCCACTCGACCGCGCGGACGTCGATACGGACCAGATCATTCCTGCCGAGCACCTGAAGCGCATCGAGCGTACGGGCTTCGGTCCGTTCCTATTCGCCGAGTGGAGAACCGATCCATCCTTCGTCCTCAACGATCCGCGATTCGAGGGCGCCTCGATCCTTCTCGCGGGCGCGAACTTCGGAAGCGGCTCGAGCCGCGAGCATGCCGTATGGGCCCTCGAGGACGCGGGATTCCGCGCGGTCATCGCGCCGTCGTTCGCGGACATCTTCCGCAACAACTGCGGGAAGATCGGGCTCCTCGCTGTGGAGCTCCCAGCGGCGTCAGTCCAAAGACTCATGGATCTCGCCCACGGGGATCCGAACAGCGAGCTCACCGTCGACCTGGAGGCGCTCCGAGTCTCGTGGTCCGCCGGCGAGGAGCCGTTCACGATCGACACCTACACCCGGTGGCGACTCATCGAGGGTCTGGACGACATCGGCCTCACGCTCCGTCGGGAAGCGGACATCGCCCGCCACGAGGCCAAGCGGCCCACCCGCCTGCCCTCGGTGACGGGCTGAGCGACTCAGCCCAGGCATCTCACGCAGGAATCACCTGCCGTTTCCGCCTTTCGACTGAGGTTGATGTGGGTCGTGCGTGGAAACATCCTGGGTAGTACTGGGTAGCCTCTAACCACCATGCCCCATCGAGCAGTGAGGGAGAGGCAGTAGATGACGCCGGCCGAGCGCATCCGCGTGTTCATCGCGGGCGACATCTACCCCAAGCGGGGCCTCGTGCGCCGATTCCTCGAGGACGACGGCTACGACGTCGTCGGGACGACCGCATCCCAGAAGGCGATGGTGGCCAGGATCCGTGCGGGCGAGCCGGACGCGGTGGTGGTCGACGGAGACCTGCTGGTGGCCGGCGCCGCCGGCGGCACGCTCGCGAGGATCCGCGAGGCCGTCCCCGACGCGAAGGTCATCGTGTTCACCGGCGACCCGGCCGCGGGTGGACCCTCGGCGCCGTCGGGAGCCGACGGATATCTCGAGAAGGGGGTTGGGCTCTCGGCCCTGACCGCCCTGCTCGGAAGCATGTTCGTCGCCGAACCCCCGCGGATCGTCCAACCAGGCGCGTCGGGCACCGCGGCGGCGACGACCGGCGTTCCGGTGACCGCGTCGGCGTCTGACGGTCCTCCCAGGGGCGTTGCCGCCGCGTCAAACGGGAACGGCGCCGGCGGGATGGCGCGTCTCGTAGCCATCGCCAGCGGCGCGACGCTGGTGGTGTGGGGGCTGGTCGCGATGCTCGCGACGGGCGGTCCGACGCCGCGGCCGGTGGATCGGACCGAGGGAGGCACTGGCGGCGGGGTCATCGACCTGGTCGACCCGATGGACGACGCGCGCGCGACGCTTCGTGAGCTGGTGGGCGCGCTCGAGAGCGGCGACTACGTCCTCGCAAGCCTGGTGGCCGAAGAGCTGGTGGACGTACGCGAGCGAGCCAAGGAACAAGGCTTCTCGATCGACGGTCTGGACGCCGATATCACCGCACGTCTCAGCGCCTTCGTCGATCTGGTGCCGGCGCGCGTCAACACCACCCTGTCGTCGATCCTGGGCACCCTGTACCCCGACCTGTCAGACGAGGGCGTGCCGGGCAGCGGTGGCCCCGTCGAAGGCCCGAACCTCACGGGCAGTAACGGCGGCGGGGACAACGACGACGGCGGGAACGACGGCGGCGACGGGGACAACGACGGCGGCGGGAACGGCGGTGGCGGGGACAACGAC
>DASUQY010000147.1:0-5803 GCA_036280315.1 Actinomycetota bacterium | reverse complement strand
CCGTCGAGATCGCGCACTGGCATGCTCGAGCCGACGACGAACGTCGATCCGTCCGGCGCGGACGCCGGAACGTCACGCGCGATCCGTCCTTCGTACGGCTCGACCCACGCGTCGATCGTGGTGTCGACAGCACCGCGCGCTCGGACGTCCGCGTCTTGCCAGGCCTCGTGCCACGGGGTCTCGAGCCGCGGGTCCACAAGGTCTTGGATCTCCGGTACGACTGAGGCGGCCTCCGCTCGGAGAGTCCACGCCGCCTTGCGATGTGGGTCACCCACGACGTGATCCTGATCGAAGATCACGAGCCGCCCGGCACGGCGCACGAGCTCCAGAACGGCGCGCGATGTCGGGGCGGCACCGAACTGAAGGACCACATCCGGGACGTGTGTGGAGAGGAACTGCTCATTCGCGACGAGGAAGGGTCCGGCCGAAAGCGTTCCTGGAATACGCAGGCCCGAGGTGGGCTCGGCCAACACAGGCCATCCGACCGACGCTGCGAGATCCGGCAACGTCGGAGGTGATTCATGCATCGATCCGACCACGACGATCCCCCGCTCCGCGTCAAACTCCTCGCGTAGGCGGGCGAGTTCCTCCGGTTCGGCATGCTCGCTGATCGTGAACTCGGTCCCCGATGGAGGTGACACCGTCATCGCGACCGGTCGCGGGACGAGCGGCTCCCGGAACGGAACGTTCAGATGTACCGGGCCGGGCGGCGGTCCCATCGACGCCCGCGCCGCCTCGAGGACCATGTCGTGCCACCGTTCCTCCTCCGGTGCATCACCGGGGACCGGTGCGTCGACCGACGCTCGCACGTAGCCGTCGAACATCCCCGGCTGCTCGATGGTCTGGTTCGCGCCGGTAGCGCGAAGCTCCGGCGGCCGATCGGCCGTCAGAAGCACGAGCGTCGTTCGTGACATGAACGCCTCAACGACCGCGGGGAACAGTTCCGCAGCGGCGGTGCCGCTCGTCGTACACACCGCGACCGGCCGGCCCGTGGCCTTCGCGATCCCGAGTGCGAAGAACGCGGACGAGCGTTCGTCCAGATGAACGTGCGTGCGGACGTGTGGATGCCTTTTTAGAGCGAGTGCGATCGGCGTCGAACGTGAGCCCGGCGACACGCATGCGTGTTCCAAGCCAAACCGAACGAGGTCATCCACCACCCACCACGCGGCCGCGAACGACTGTTCGGCCTCGCTCACGTCCGCCCGATCCACAACCCGGCGGCGAGAAGGCCGCCGAACACGACCTGCAGCGCTGCGGTTCCTACAAGGACGGCGATCAAGGCGCGACCCTGCGCTCCGGCGATCACGATGATCTGACGGATCGCGACGGGCAGGGCGCCGAACGCGAGGAGCGCCCACGGCGTGATCCCGATCCCGTCGTCGATCGCCTCGGCGATCACGCCCAGCGCGACGACGAGGAACGCCGCCACGACGCACGCTCGGTACAGCGCACGGGTCCGCCGGTCGCCGAGCCGAACAGCGAGCGTCCGGCGGCCGGCCGCGGCGTCCGTCTCGATGTCACGAAGGTTGTTCGCCACCAGGATGGCGACGGCGAGAAACCCCACTGCCGCGCTCGACCACCACGCGGCAGCGGGCACCGATTCCGCGTGCACGAAGGCCGTTCCCGCGGTCGCCAGAACGCCGAAGTACAGGAACACCATGAGCTCCCCGAGGCCGAGCTCCGCGTAGGGTCTCGGGCCCCCGCTGTACAGCCAGAGCGCGAGCATCGCCGTCGCCCCGAGTGGCACGAGCCACAACGTCGTCGCCAACGCCAGCGCCAGACCGGCGACGCCGGCGACGAACACGCACGCGAGCGCCGCGAGGAGCACCGACTTCGCGGAAGCGAGTCCGGACGACACCAGTCTCGGCGGGCCGATGCGTGCCGCGGTGTCGACGCCGCGAACGCCGTCGTGGTAGTCGTTCGCGTAGTTCACGCCGATCTGCAAACCGAGCCCGACGAGCAGCGCCGCGACGAACCGCCAGGGCACGACCGCATTCGCCGCGGCCGTCCCCACGACGACGGGCGTCACACTCGCGCCGAGCGTTCGCGGACGTGCGCCGCGCACCCAGATCGATACAGGGCTCACGACCAGGGCAAGCCAGAGGCCGACGTCACGGCCGCTTGGGGAATCGGGAGAAGTCCGCATCTCGTTTCTCGACGAATGCGTCCCGACCCTCCTGCGCCTCTTCGGTCATGTAATAGAGGAGCGTCGCGTCGCCGGCGAGGTTCTGCACGCCGGCGAGCCCGTCGATCCCGGCGTTGTAGCCGGCCTTGAGCAGCCGGAGCGCGAGCGGGCTCATGCGAAGCATCTCGCGGCACCAGGCGATCGTTTCCGTCTCGAGGTCGGCAAGCGCCACGACCGCATTCACGAGGCCCCAGTCGAGCGCCGTTCGCGCGTCGTACTGGCGGCACAGGAACCAGACCTCTTTCGCGCGCTTCTCGCCGATCTGCCGCGCCAGCAGGTTGATGCCGTAGCCGCCGTCGAACGAGCCCACCTTCGGGCCGGTCTGACCGAATCGGGCGTTGTCGGCGGCGATCGTGAGGTCGCAACAGAGATGGAGGACGTGGCCCCCGCCGATCGCATAGCCCGCGACCATCGCCACCACCGGCTTTGGCAGTCGGCGGATCTGGAGCTGGAGGTCGAGGACGTTCAGCCGGCCGATGCCGCGCTCGTCGACGTAGCCGTCGTCGCCCCGGATCTTCTGGTCGCCGCCGCTCGAGAACGCCTCGGTTCCCTCACCGGTCAGGATCACCACGCCGACCGCCGGATCGTCTCTGGCGACGTCGAACGCCCGCGACAGCTCGCGAACCGTGAGCGGGCGGAACGCGTTCCGAACCTCCGGCCTGGCCATAGTGATCTTCGCGATGCCCTCGGCCGTCTCGTACCGGACATCGGAGTAATCGCCAGACGCGATCCATTCCATGACTGCGCACTCCTAGAGCGATCACTCGAACCGTTCGCTAGCCTAGCTGATGTGAGACGGGAACCATCCCTCGACCTCGTCGAACACGACCTCGTCGCCGTCCGGCTTCCTCCTGGCCCGCGTTGGCTCGGCGTCCTCGGGGAGGCATGGGAGCGCGGCGCAGCAGTGATCCCCATCGACTTTCGCCTGGCCCCGGTGGCCGCCGAACCGCTTGTCCGTCGGGCACGCCCGACGGCCATCCTGTCGGAGGACGGGATGAAGCGGCGCCCCGACGGCGAGGCCGTCGACGACGGCGTCGCGCTCGTCGTCGCGACCTCCGGTACGTCGGCCGAACCGAAGCTCGTCGAGCTCGAGCGCGATGCGATCGAGGCCGCGGTCAAGTCGTCGGCGGGAGCGCTTGCGGCCTCGGCCGGCGACGGATGGGTCCTTTGCGTTCCGACGTCGCACGTGGCCGGCATGCTCGTCCTGTACCGCGGTCTCATCCTCGGGGCGCCCGTCGACGTTCACCCGGGGTTCTATCCGCGTCGGATCGGCGCAGTTCAGGAGAGGTCCTTCGTCTCGATCGTCCCGACGATGCTCGTCCGGTTGCTCGACGCCGGCGTCGAGCTCGACGGGTTCGCCGGGATCCTCGTCGGCGGCGGTCACCTCCGACCGGACCTTCGGGAGCGGGCCGAACGTGCCGGCGGGCGGATCGTCGAGACGTACGGCCTGACCGAGAGCTGCGGCGGCGTCGTCTACGACGGCGTGCCGCTCGCCAGTGTCGCCGTTCGCGTCGACCGGAACGGAGGGATCGAGCTCGGCGGGCCGACGCTGATGAAGCGGTACCGATCCGATCCGGGCGCGACGACGGACGCGTTCACCGACGACGGATGGCTGCGAACCCGCGATGTGGCGACGTTCGACGGAGAGGGAAAGCTCGACGTCGTGGGCCGGATCGACGACGCGATCACGACAGGGGGCGAGACGGTTTGGCCGCGCGAGGTCGAATCCGTCGTCGCGTTGCACCCAAAGGTGGCGGACGTTTCGGTCGTCGGCCGTCCCGATGTTGAGTGGGGCGAGCGGGTCGTGGCGCTGGTCGTTCCGCGGGATCCAGCGGACCCGCCGACGCTGGAGGAGCTCCGAACGCTTGCAACCGAGCGCCTCGGCCGGTACAAGGCACCCCGCGAGCTCGAGATCGTCACCGACCTTCCCCGAACGGCGATCGGGAAGGTGCAACGGCCTGGCGAGACCATGGTTACGCCGGAATAGTCTCCGGTTATCTTGCTTGGAGAGGGTGGTGATGACCGAGACGCGTGAGGTGGTCGTGCTGGGTTCTGGCCCGGCGGGGTTCACCGCCGCCCTGTACGCGGCACGGGCCAACCTGCGGCCCCTCGTCCTGAAGGGCCTCGAGTCGGGCGGGCAATTGATGCTGACGACCGACGTCGAGAACTATCCCGGCTTTCCAGACGGAATCATGGGCCCCGAGCTCATGGAGGCGATGGAGAAGCAGGCCGCTCGGTTCGACGCCGAGATCGTCGCCCAGTCGGCGACCCGGGTGGATCTCTCGGAACGACCGTTCGGCATCTGGGCGGGCGACCACGAGTGGCGCGCCCGCGCCCTCATCATCTCGACGGGCGCGAGCGCCAAGTGGCTCGGCGTCCCGGGCGAGGAGCGGCTCCGGGGGCGGGGCGTCTCGGCGTGTGCGACGTGCGACGGGTTCTTCTTCCGCGACCGCGAGCTCGTAGTTGTAGGCGGCGGCGACACCGCGATGGAGGAGGCCTCGTTCCTGACGAAGTTCGCGAGCAAGGTGACGATCGTGCACCGCCGCGACGAGTTCCGCGCATCGAAGATCATGCAGGATCGTGCGCTCGCGAACCCAAAGATCGACGTTGTATGGAACACCGTCGTCGACGAGATCACCGGCAACGGTGCCGTGAACGGCGTCAAGCTCAGGAACGTGAACGACGGAACCGTGAACGACTTCGCCACTGACGGCGTGTTCATGGCGATCGGACATACGCCGAACACGTCGCTGTTCGAGGGACAGCTCGAGCTCACCGATGGTGGGTACATCGTCGTGCAGGAACCGACGACCGCGACGAGCGTGCCCGGTGTGTTCGCCGCCGGCGACGTCACCGATCGCCACTATCGTCAGGCGGTGACGGCGGCGGGTCAGGGATGCAAGGCCGCGATGGACGCCGAGCGCCTTCTCCAGATGGAAGCGCATTCGACGGCGGAATCCACGACTGTGCCGCTTGGTTGACAACGTTGGCACCGAGAGCAGCAACCAACGACGAAAGGAAACGAACCGTGGGGCTGATGGGTGACGTGACGGATCAGGACTTCGACGAGCGCGTGCTGAAGTCCGACGCGCCGGTGCTGGTGGACTTCTGGGCCGAGTGGTGCGTGCCGTGCCACATGGTCTCGCCGGTCGTCGAGGAGATCGGTCGTGACAAGGGCGACGCGCTCAAGGTGGTCAAGCTCAACATCGACGAGAACCCCGAGGTCACCCGGCGGTTCGGCATCATGAGCATCCCGACGCTGATGCTGTTCAAGGACGGAGCGGAGGCCGCGCGCCTGGTCGGCGCTCGGGGCAAGGACGCCCTGTTGCGTGAGCTCGACCCGCATATCGCCGCCTAGAGCGGCGACGGGTTGCGACGCTTGCAGTATTGCCTCCGGCGTTCGCCTACCCGGAGACTTCTCGGATGGAGCTGATCCGACAGGGACAGCGCGGTGAGGAGGTCCGCGACGTCCAGCACCGTTTGCTGGGGACGGGGATCCGCATCGACCCGGACGAGCTCGACGGAACATTCGGTCCGTCGACCGCGGCGGCGGTGCGCGAGTTCCAGCAGCGACGCGGACTGCCTCCGGACGGCGTGGTCGGCTCCGACACGTGGGGC